>DASTGK010000405.1:0-14557 GCA_035719085.1 Anaeromyxobacteraceae bacterium | reverse complement strand
GGGCGCGGCGGCGGCCGGCTCGGGCGCGGAGGCCGCGGCCTGGCCCGCCGGGCGCGGGGCCTGCGGCCGGCGCGCCACGAAGACGGCGTGGCAGCGGGTGCACTGGACCTGGGAGCCCTCCGGTGAGAGCAGCTTCTCGTCGAGCTCGTAGAGCGTCGAGCAGCTCTCGCAGCGGATGATCACGTGGAACGCCTCCCGACCCCCGCCGGGAGGTTAGCGCGGAGCCGGGCGGCGCGCTACGGCGGCTTGACTGCCAGCGCGGGCCGGGCGCGGGCGAGCCGCTTCGAGCCGACGCCGTGCACGCGGGCGAGGTCGTTCACCTCCGCGAACGGACCACGCGCCTCGCGATCGGCCACCACGGCGTCGGCGAGCGAGCGCGACAGGCCGGGCACGAAGGCGAGCGCCCGCGGCCCCGCCCGGTTGAGGTCGAGCGGCACCCCGAGCAGGAGCCGCTCCTCGTCGGCCAGGGCGCGGCCCGGCCCGGGGTCCGCGGCGCAGCCGAGCCAGCCGCGCGGCGGGCTCCCCCTCCCCTGCGGCGCGCAGGGCGCAAGCGGCGCGGGGCGCGACGCGACGGCGCGCAGGGCCGGCGGGAGGGCGAGCGTGAGGAGGAGCAGGCAGCGGGCGACCCGTGGGGCCATGGCCGTCCCGGAGAGCAAGAACCGGGCGCGCGGAGCCGCAATCTGGACGGGTGCGCACCACCACCGCCGGTTGGCGACGGGCCGGGAGTTGTGGTTACGTCTCCGTCCCCACGCCCACCAACCCCCTGGACGCGAACGAATATATGATCACTGTCGAGAAGATCGGCGGCACCTCGATGTCCCGCTTCGACGAGGTGCTCCGCAACATCATGCTGCGCGAGCCGGATCGGATCTACGGCCGGGTCTACATCGTCTCGGCCTACGCCGGCGTCACCAACCAGCTCCTCGAGCACAAGAAGACCGGCGAGCAGGGCGTCTACGCCAAGTTCGCGAGCGGCGGCGCCTACGCCCCGGCGCTCGACGCGCTCACCGCC
Organism: Anaeromyxobacteraceae bacterium; assembly: GCA_035719085.1. Lineage (GTDB taxonomy): Bacteria > Myxococcota > Myxococcia > Myxococcales > Anaeromyxobacteraceae > JADKCZ01. The sequence continues at coordinate 13,545 of DASTGK010000405.1, read as the reverse complement.
AAGCTGAAGGAGATCAACGCCGGCTTCGCGCCGCACGGCCTGCCGCTGGCGGTGGCCGACGGCTTCATCGAGAAGCGGATGACGCTCCTCAAGGAGTACCTCGACTCGATGCACCACGTGCTGGCGAGCGGGTACCTGAAGCGCGAGAGCGTGCTCCTCGCGGCGCGCGAGATGCTGGCCGCCATCGGGGAGGCCCACTCGGCCTTCAACAGCGTCCAGCTCCTCGAGGCCAAGGGCATCAAGGCCCACCTCATGGACCTGACCGGCTTCGACGACGACGAGCCGTTCACCATCGACGAGCGGATCCACGAGAGCTTCAAGGGGGTCGACGTCTCGAAGCAGGTGGTGGTCGTCACGGGCTACACCAAGGGCGTCGAGGGGATCATGCGGGAGTTCGACCGCGGGTACTCCGAGGTGACCTTCAGCAAGGTGGCGGTGGAGCTCAAGGCCGACGAGGCGGTCATCCACAAGGAGTTCCACCTCTCCTCGGCCGACCCGGAGATCGTCGGGGCCGGCAACACGGTGGTGGTCGGCGCCACCAACTACGACGTGGCCGACCAGCTGGCCGACGTCGGGATGGAGGCGATCCACCCCAAGGCGGCCAAGCCCATGGAGCTGGCCGGCATCTCCATCCGGCTCAAGAACACCTTCGAGCCGGACCACCCGGGCACGCTCATCACCAAGGACTACGTGGGCAAGGAGGCCCGCATCGAGGTGATCGCCGGCACGCCCAAGGTGACCATCGTCGAGATCCACGACCCGAGCATGGTCGGCACGGTCGGCTTCGACCTCGCCGTCATGGAGATCTTCCGGCGCTTCGGCGTCTCCTACATCCTCAAGGCGACCAACGCCAACTCGATCACCCACGTGGTCTGGGACAAGGCGGTCACCGACGCCTTCGTCGAGGAGCTGGAGAACACCTACGAGCTCGTGACGGTGCAGCAGGCGGCCGTGGTCTGCGTCATCGGCTCCAACATCAAGATCCCGGGCGTGCTGGCGCGCGCCGCCCAGGTGCTGGCCGAGAACAAGATCAACGTCAACTGCGTGTCGCAGTCGCTCCGCCAGATCAACATGCAGTTCGTCATCGAGCGCGGCGACTACAAGAAGGCGGTGGCGGCGCTCAACCAGGCGCTCTGCCTGGCCGGCCCGCCCGGGCGCGCCTAGGCGCTACCCCTCGCGCCCCGTCGCCAGCCGCACCGCGCGGCGCAGCCCCGCGAACCGGGGCCTCGAGGCCGCCTCCTCCGGCGAGAGGAAGGCGGCCTCGTCGTGCTCGTCGGAGAGGCGCGGCTCGAACCCGGGCGGCAGCCGGGCCGCGAAGGCCTCCTCCTCGCAGAGCCGCACCTGGCCCGGCGGCCGGCCCAGCACCGCCGGGTCGAGCCCGAAGCCGTGGCGGTAGCGGAGCGGCTCCACCCCCACGTCGGCCCCCGTCTCCTCCCGCAGCTCGCGCCGGGCGGCGTCGATGGGCGCCTCGCCCGGCTCGATGCGCCCGGTCACCGGCTGCCAGAAGCCCCCGCGAGCGGCGCTGCGGCGCAGGAGCAGCACGCGCCCGTCGGCCGCCACCGGCACCACCGAGACGGTGCGCAGGTGCGGCCAGTGGAAGGACGGGGCCCGGCCGAGCGCCGCCGCGAGGTGGTGGGCCAGCCGCTCCTCCACCTCGGCCATGACCGGCGCCGGCCGGCCGCGCGCCGCCAGCTCCGCCGCCAGGCTGGTGACGCCCAGCCGCGGATCGGCGATGCCGCACGGGACGATGGCCTGGAAGTGCTCCAGGTCGGGGGCGACGTTGAAGGCGAGCCCGTGGCTCGTGATCCAGCGCGACAGGTGGACGCCGACGGCGCCGATCTTGCGGTGCCCCACCCAGGCGCCGCGGTGCTCCGGGTGGCGCCCCGCCTCGACGCCGTGGTCGGCGCAGGCCTGGATCATCGCCTCCTCCAGCGCCGCCACGTACTTGCGCACGTCGGGCCGGCCCGAGAGGTCGAGCACCGGGTAGCCGACCAGCTGCCCGGGCCCGTGGTAGGTGACGTCGCCGCCCCGGTCGGTCTCGTGCAGCTCGAAGCCCTGCTTGCGCAGCCAGGCCGGCGCCGCCAGCACGTTCTTCCGGTCGGCGCCCCGCCCCAGGGTCAGCACCGGCGGGTGCTCCAGCAGGAAGAGGTGGTCGGTGTCGGGCGGGTTGCCGGCGCGCACGGCGTCGCCGGCCAGGCGCATCAGCGCCAGCCCGTCCTCGTACTCGACCCGTCCCAGCCGGTAGACGCGCAGCGACCGCATCGCTCAGGCCTTGGCGGCCGCCTCCTTCCGCGGCGGCCGCTGCGGCCGGTTGAGCGCGTGGATCGCCTCGCCCAGCGCGACCTTGCAGGCCTCCATGAAGGCCTCGGGGAGCGTCGGGTGGGCGTGGACCGTGAGCGCCACGTCCTCGAGGTAGGCGCCCATCTCGAGCGCCAGCGCCGCCTCGGCGATCAGGTCGGCCGCCTCGGGGCCGCAGATGGTGACGCCGAGCAGGAGCTTCGTCGCCTTGTCGCCCACCACCTTGACGAACCCCTCGGCGTGGTCGATGGCCACCGCGCGGCCGAGCGCCGCGAAGAAGAACTTGCCGGTGATCGGCTCGTAGCCAGCGGCGCGCGCCTGCTCCTCGCCGAGGCCCACGGTCGCCACCTCGGGGTCGGTGAAGATGGCGGCGGGCATCGACACCCAGTCGCGCACGCTCTTGTGGCCGGCGATCGCCTCGGCGGCGATCTCGCCCTCCTTCGACGCCTTGTGGGCGAGGAGCGGCGCGCCGGCGATGTCCCCGATGGCCCAGATGGACGGGACGTTGGTCCGGTACTGCTGGTCCACCTCGACGAAGCCCCTGGAGCCGACCTCGACGCCGGCCGCCTCGAGCCCGAGCCCCTCGACCGACGGCTTCATGCCGACCGCCACCAGGATCTTGTCGCAGGGGATGGCGAGCGCCGCGCCGTCCACCTCGGCCTGCACCTCGAGCGCCCCGCCCGCCTTGGTGTAGCCCTTCGCCTTGGCGCCGACGTGGACCTTCACGCCGCGCTCGCGCAGCCCCTTCGACACGAGCCGCACCGCCTCGACGTCGATGCCGGTGAGGATCTGCGGCAGCGCCTCGAGGAAGGTGACCTCCGCGCCGAGCTTGGCGTAGACCGTGCCGAGCTCCATGCCGATGATGCCGCCGCCGATCACCACGAGGCGCTTCGGCACCTCCGGGAGGTCGACCGCCTCCTTGGCGCTCCAGACGTCCTTCCCGTCGAACGCGAAGCCGGGGATCTCGATGGTGCGGGCGCCGGTGGCCAGGATGAAGGCCGGCGCCTCCAGCCGGAGCGGCTCGGCCCCGCCGGTCACCTCGACGGCGGTGGGCGAGACGAAGCGGCCGGTCCCCTTGAACACCTCGACGCCGTTCCCCTTCTCGAGCAGGCCGATGCCGCCGACCATCTTCTTCACCACGCCGTCCTTGAACTCGCGCAGCCTGGCGACGTCCACGCGCGGCGACTCGGCCAGGATGCCCCGGGCGCCGGCGGCGCGGATGTCGTCCACCAGGTTGGCGGCGGCGATGAGCGCCTTCGACGGGATGCAGCCCCAGTTGACGCAGACGCCGCCCAGGCCGTCGCGATCGACGAGCGCCGTCTTCTTGCCGAGGAGCGCCAGCCGGATGGCGGCGACGTACCCGCCGGGGCCGCCGCCGACGACGACGGCGTCGAATGTCTTGGTGGTCATTGGTGTCTCCGCGTGCTGGACGCGGGGACTCTAGTGGCGACCCGGGGGGGCCACAAGCGGCAGGTGAGCCCGGCCCGAAGGGGACGCCGCTCTAGCGCGGCGGCCTCGCGGCGGCCTTCTTGCGCCGGCGCTTCGCCTCCTTCTCGTCGAGGCGCGGCGGCGTGGCCGGACGCTCGCCGGTGAGCCCGTGCACCACCGCGCCGGCGGCCACCAGGCCGACGGTCGCCGTGACGAACGCGATCGAGCCGTAGCACTTGGGCTCGCGCCGGCGCGGCCCCTCCTGGCGGGCGCGCGTGCCGGGGATGCCCGCCTCGTCGCCGGGGAGCGCCAGCGTCGGTCGCGGCGGCTCGGTCGACCAGACGGCGAGGACGCCGGTGGGCGAGGTGGCCGGGATGCCGAAGCGCTTGCGCAGGTACTTGCGGACGTCCTTGGCCAGCTGGTCGGTGTGCGACTCGCACAGGTCGGTGAGCTGGATGGCGGTCGGGTCGATCCGGCGCGCCGCGCCGAGGGCCGTGACGATGGGCAGGCGCAGCCCGAGGCACCGGTCGATGACGTGGAGCTTCGCCGCCACCGTGTCCATGGCGTCGACCACGAAGTCGAGGCCGGCCTCCGGCACGATGCGCGCGGCGCTCTCGTCGTCGTAGCGGGCGCACACCGGCTCGATGGCGGCCGCGGGCGAGATGCGCCGCAGCCGCTCGGCCAGCGCCTCGGCCTTGAAGCGCCCCACCTCGCCGTCGAGCGCGTGGAGCTGCCGGTTGACGTTGGTCTCGTCGATCCGCTCGCCGTCGACGAGCGTGAGCCGGCCCACGCCGGCGCGGGCCAGCGCCTCGGCGGTGTAGGAGCCGACGCCGCCGAGGCCGAGCACGACGACGTGGGCGCGGCCGAGCCGCTCGACGGCCGGGATCCCGATGAGCCGGGCGGTCCGGTCGAGCCGGGGCGGGACGGTGCGGGTCATGGGCGGCGCATCCTACGGGCTCGGCGCGGCCAGGTGGAAGAGGCGGCGCGCGTTGGCGCTCGTGACCTCGTCCACCTCGGCGACGGAGAGGCCCAGCGCCGCCGCCACGGCCGCCGCCACCTCGCCGAGGAAGGCCGGCTCGCAGCGCCCGCGGTGGGGGCGCGGCGTCTGGTCGGGCGCGTCGGTCTCGAGGAGGAGCCGGTCGCGCGGGACGGCGCGCGCGGCGAGGAGCGGCTTCCGGGCCCGCTCGTAGGTGACCGGGCCGGCGAAGGCGAAGTGGAGGCCGAGCCGGGCGAAGGGCACGACCTGCTCGGCCGAGCCGCTGAAGGAGTGGAGCACGCCGCCCGCCGGCAGCCCGTCGCGCTCGAGCAGGGCGAGGAGCGGGTCGTGCGCCCGGAGCCCGTGGAGCAGCACCGGCAGCCGGTGCCTGCGGGCGATGGCCAGGTGGCCGGCCAGCACCGCCACCTGCCGGTCCATCGGCGCCCCCGCCTCGACGCTGCCGCCGTCGAGGCCGCACTCCCCCACCCCGACCGCGCCGCCCCGGCCGATCGCCGCGTCGAGGTCGGCGAGCCGCCGGTCGTCGCCGCGCGCGTCGAGCTCCGGCAGGAGCTGCGGGTGGACGGCGAGCGCGGCGTGGACGCCCGGGGTGGCCGCCGCGAGGGCGAGGAGCGGCGCCCAGCCGTCCGGACCGGTGGCGGGCACCACCAGGTCGGTGACGCCGGCGGCCCGGGCGCGCGCCAGCACCTCGGCGCGGTCGGCGTCGAAGTCGGCCTTGTCGAGGTGGCAGTGGGTGTCGATCACCGGTGGCGCGGGGCGCGGCGCGGCGGGCGTCAGACCATCCGCAGGAAGAGCAGGTTCGGGTCCTCGAGGTACTGGATCACGCGGTAGCAGAAGGCGGCGGCCTCGTGGCCGTCGACCACCCGGTGGTCGCTCGTGACCGACACGTTCATCACGTCGCGCACCACCACCTGCCCGTCCCTCACCACCGGCGTCGGCCGGATGCGGTGGAGGCCGAGGATGCCGACCTCGGGGTGGTTGAGCACCGGCGTGGCGAAGAGGCCGCCGAGGGCGCCGAGGCTGGTGATGGTGAAGGTGGAGTGGCCCTGATCCTCCGGGCGCGCCCGCCCGGCCTTGGCGTCGGCGGTGAGCCGCTCGATCTCGCGCGCCAGGTCGAGGAGCGAGCGCGTGTCGGCGCCGCGCACCACCGGCACGAGCAGGCCGTTCTCGGTGGCCGAGGCGATGCCGATGTCGTAGTGGCGCTTCAGCACGATCTCGCCCGCCGCGTCGTCGAGCGAGGCGTTGAGCTTGGGGAAGGCCTGCAGGGCCGCCACCACCGCCTTCACCACGAAGGGCAGGAAGGTGAGCTTCACCCCCTCGGCCCGGGCCCCCTCGGCCATCCGGTCCTTGAGCCGGACCAGCTCGGTGGCGTCGCACTGCTCGACGAAGGTGAAGTGGGCCGCCGTGCGCTTCGACAGCGCCATCCGCTCGGCGATCCGCTTGCGGACGCCGCGCAGCGGGACCCGCTCCTCCAGCAAGGCCGGCTGGCCCGGCGCGAGGGCGGTGGCGGGCGGGACGGCGGCGAGCGGCGGGCGCGGCGCGAGGTCGGCCTTGGTGACGCGGCCCCCCGGGCCGGTTCCGGCGACGCCGTTGATGTCGACGCCCAGCTCCCGCGCCAGGGCGCGGACGGCCGGGGCGGCCAGGGCCTTGCGGCGCTCCAGGGTCGAGGGCGCGGCCGCAGCCACGATCTCCTCCCTCTCCCCCACCGGGGGAGAGGGCCGGGGTGAGGGGGCGGCCATCGAAGGCGACGTCGCAGCCTTCGTCGCCGCCGGCCCGCTCGCGCCGTTCGCCTTCCCCGGCGCCGCGCCCGCCTCGACCTCCAGCTCCACCAGCGGCGCGTGGACCCGCGCCACCTCCCCCTCGGCGTGGAAGCGGCGCAGCACCCGCCCCTTCTTCGGCGACGGGATGACCACCGTCGCCTTGTCGGTCATCACCTCGACGAGCGGCTGGTCCTCGGCGACGAGGTCGCCCTCGGCCACGAACCACTTCTGGATCTCGGCCTCGACGACGCCCTCGCCGATGTCCGGGAGCTCGAGCTTGTAGGTCATGCGGGGCCCCTCTCGGCGCTAGAAGCGCACCGTCTCGCGCAGCGCCTTCAGGATCCGCGGCGCGCGCGGCAGGTACTCGTTCTCGAGCGCGTACGGGAACGGGGTGTCGAAGCCGGTCACGCGGACGATGGGCGCCTCCAGCGAGAGGAAGCAGCGCTCCTGGACGAGCGCCGAGAGCTCGGCGCCGAAGCCGCAGGTGCGCGGCGCCTCGTGGACGATGACGGCGCGCCCGGTCTTGCGCACCGAGGCGACGATGGTGTCGAGGTCGAGCGGCTGGAGCGTGCGCAGGTCGACCACCTCGGCGTCGATCCCCTCGGCCTCGGCCTCGCGCGCCGCCTGGTCCGCCTCGTGCCACATGGCGCCCCAGGCGATGAGCGTCACCTGCGTGCCCGGGCGCGTCACCGCCGCCTGGCCGAGCGGCACCGCGAAGTCCCCCTCCGGCACCTCGCCGCGCGCGGCGCGGTAGACGCGCTTCGGCTCGAGGAAGAGCACCGGGTCCGGGTCGCGGATCGACGAGAGGAGCAGCCCCTTGGCGTCGCGCGGCGTGGCCGGGCAGACCACCTTGAGGCCCGGGGTGTGGATGAAGAGCGCCTCGGGCGACTGCGAGTGGTAGTGGCCGCCCTTGATGCCGCCGCCGTACGGGGTCCGGATGGTGAGCGGGCACGGGTACTGGCCGCCGGAGCGGTAGCGGAACTTGGCCAGCTCGTTCACGATCTGGTCGAAGGCCGGGAAGATGAAGTCGGCGAACTGGATCTCCGGCACCGGGCGCAGGCCGTAGAGGGCCATGCCGACGGCGGTGCCGACGATGCCCCCCTCGGCGAGCGGGGTGTCGATGACCCGCTGCGCCCCGAACTCCTGCTGCAGGCCGGCGGTGGCGCGGAAGACGCCGCCGAAGGCGCCGACGTCCTCGCCGAGCACCACCACGTCCGGGTCGCGCGCCAGCTCCACGCGGAGCGCGTCGTTGACCGCCTGGATGACGTTCATCACCGGCATGGCGGCCCCGGCTCAGGCGTCGGCGTGGCGCGGGTTGGCCACCCGCGGGTCGGCCCGCATCGCCTCGCGCAGCTCCTCGAGCTGCTCGCGCTGCTGGCGCAGCGGCTCGGCGTAGACGTCCTCGAAGAGGCTCTCGACCGGCGGCTTGGGCGCCGCCGCCTCGGCGGTGGCGAGCGCGGCCATGATCTCCTGGCGCACCCCCTCGCGCAGCGCCTCGTCGCCCGCCTCGTCGAGCGCCCCCGTGCGGGCGAGCAGCTTCTTGATCCGCTGGATCGGGTCGCGCTGCTTCCACGGCTCCACCACCTCGGCCGGCCGGTAGGCGCGCGGGTCGTCGGAGGTGGAGTGGCCCTCCAGCCGGTAGGTGACGCACTCGAGCAGGGTCGGCCCCTCGCCGGCGGCGGCGCGGGCGCGGGCCCGGCGGGTGGCGTTCCAGACGGCCACCAGGTCGTTGCCGTCGACCCGCTCCCCGTGCATGCCGTAGGCGAAGGCCTTCTGCGCGATGGTCTCCGAGGCGGTCTGGCGCTCGCGCGGCACGCTGATGGCCCAGCCGTTGTTGCGGCAGGCGAAGACCACGCCCAGCTTGTTGACCGCCGCGAAGTTGAGGCCGGTGTGGAAGTCGTTGGCGCTCGTCGAGCCGTCGCCGAAGTAGGCGATGGGCACCATGTCGTGCCCCTTGACCCGCGCCGCCCAGGCGGCGCCCACCGCCTGCGGCAGCTGCGTGGCGATGGGGGAGCTGATGGAGACGAAGCGACCGGGCGCCCAGCTCTCGTGGCAGGGCATCTGCCGGCCGCGCGCCGCGTCGCCGGCGTTGCCGAAGAGGCCGCACATGAAGGTGGCGAGCGGCATCCCTCGCAGGAAGGCGGCGCCGTGCTCCCGGTAGGAGGGGAAGATCCAGTCCTGCGGCGCCATGGCGGCGGCGGTGCCGAAGACGGTCGCCTCCTCGCCGATGGAGCCGATGTAGAAGCCGATGCGCCCCTGGCGCTGCAGCGTGATCATCCGCTCGTCGAGCTGCCGCTCCAGCACCATCCAGCGGTAGAGCCGCAGCAGCTCCGCCTCCGGCAGGCCGAGCGCGGCCTCGTCGGCCACCCGCCCCTCCTCGTCGACCACGCGCTGCAGCGGCAGCTCCTCGAGGAAGCGGCCCGGGGCGTCGGGATCGGGGACGGCCTCGGGGCGGCGGCGGGGGGCCGGCTCGATGGGCTGCGCTCGCGGCATGGCTCCTCCGGCTACGGCGTCGCGCGGGACGCGATCTCGCCGCGCAGGAACAGCTCGGCGGCCCGGTAGGACGACCGGACGAGCGGCCCGGCGGCCACGTAGCGGAAGCCGAGCTCGAGCCCGCGCGCCCGCCAGGCGGCGAACCGCTCGGGCGTGACCCACTCGGCGACCGGCAGGTGCCAGGCGCTCGGGCGCAGGTACTGGCCGAGCGTCAGGATCTCGACGCCGTGCGCCCGCAGGTCGCGCATGGTCTCCTCCACCTCGTCGTCCCGCTCGCCGAGGCCGACCATGACGGAGGACTTGGTGACGACGCGCGGGAACTCGCGCTTCATGCGCGCCAGCACGCCGAGCGTCTGCTCGTAGCCGGCGCGCCCGTCGCGCACCACCTGCGTGAGGCGCCGCACCGTCTCCACGTTGTTGGCGAAGACGTCGGGCGCGGCGCGGCCGACGGTGCGCACCGCCTCGGCGTCGCCCTGGAAGTCGGGGGTGAGCACCTCGACCAGCAGGCCGGGCACCGCCTTGAGCCGCCGGATGGCGTCGGCGAAGTGGGCGGCGCCGCCGTCCGGCAGGTCGTCGCGGTCGACGCTCGTCACCACGATGTAGTCGAGCCCGAGCTGGGCCACGGCCTCGGCCAGGTGGCGCGGCTCGTCGGGGTCGAGCGGCGGCGGGTGGGCCGCGGTCTTCACGTGGCAGAAGCGGCAGCCGCGCGTGCAGGTGTCGCCCATCAGCATGACCGTGGCGGTGCCGCCGCTCCAGCACTCGCCGACGTTGGGGCAGTGGGCCTCGGCGCAGACGGTGTGGAGCCGGAGCGTCTGGAGCGTGTCGCGCACCTTCTGGTACCGCTCGCCGCCGCCGACCGGCACGCGCAGCCAGCGCGGCTTCCGGGCGTCGAGCGGCACGCCGTGCTCGCGCAACGCCGCGGCGATCTCCCGCCGCGAGGTCGGCGGCGGGTCGTCTCCCAGGACGGGCAGGCTCGGACGCGCGGTGCTGTCGGACATGGTGCCGCTCGCGAGATATCCGCGGCCGGCCGCGTGGTCAAGGCACGGTTGCACGAATTCCCTCGCGTTTCCGCAGTTCGGAGCCCCCGGCGGGGCGGGTGAGCCGCGCCGTCAGCCCGCCGTCCCACACCGGCGCCGTCGCGCAGGCGGCGACGACGCAGTGCGTGATGGGCTCGCGCGTCCGCGGATCGCCCGGCACGTCGCCCTGGCGCGGCGGAGGATCCGGACCCGACCGGTTGGCAAGCCGGGGCACCGGGCGGTATGACCCGGCCGTGCCCTCCCCCACCCCCCTCGCCGGCCGGCCGCTGGCCGACGCGCAGGGGCGCGCCATCACCTACCTGCGGCTCTCGCTGACCGACCGCTGCAACTTCCGCTGCAGCTACTGCGCGCCGCTCGGGATGGAGCAGCGCGAGGACCCGCTCACGCGCGAGGAGGTGGCGCGGCTCGTCGCCATCTTCGCGCGGCTCGGCGTGCGCCGGGTGCGGCTGACCGGCGGCGAGCCCACGCTGCGGCGCGACCTCCTCGACATCGTCCGCGACGTGGGCGCCACGCCCGGCATCGAGGAGATCGCCCTCACCACCAACGGCCAGTCGCTCGCCGAGCAGGCCGCCGCGCTGCGGGAGGCGGGCGTCACCCGGGTGAACGTCTCGCTCGACACGCTCGATCCCGAGAAGCTGAAGGCGGTGTCGGGACGGGCCGCCTCGCTCGACCGGATCGTGCGCGGCATCCAGGCGGCGCGCCAGGCCGGCTTCGCCTCGGTGAAGCTGAACGCGGTGGTGGTGCGCAAGACGAACGAGGGGGAGCTCGGCGACCTGGTCCGCTTCGCCTGGCGCGCCGGGGCGACGGTGCGGTTCATCGAGCTCATGCCCTTCGGCGACGGCGAGCCGGTGCCCATCGCCGAGGTGAAGCGGCTCCTCGCGGCGCAGGGGATCCGGCTCGAGCCGGACGCCTCGCGCGGCTGGGGGCCCGCCTACCACATGCGCGGCCACTCGGAGGACGGCGGCCGGCCGGTCACCGGGCTCGTCGGCTTCATCGGCGCCATGACCGAGAACTTCTGCGCCGGCTGCAACCGCGTGCGCGTCGCCGCCGACGGCTCGCTGCGCGCCTGCCTGGGCGGCCGCGAGCGGGTCGGGCTGAAGCAGCTGCTACGCGACGGAACGACCGACGACGACATCGCCCGGAAGATCGTCGAGGCGCTGGCGCAGAAGCGCGACCGCCACGACATGGCGGCGGTCGCCGGCGGGCTGCTGCCGATGATCGGGACGGGCGGGTAGGACGGCGCCCGGCCAGCCGGGCCGCTACGCGGCGGCGCGCGGCTTCACGTTGGCGCGGATCCACTCCACCGTGGTCTGCGTGGAGGTGCCGGGCAGGAAGAGCTCGGCCACGCCCTTGGCCTTGAGCTTGGGCACGTCGTCCTGCGGGATGATGCCGCCGCCGAAGACGGTGATGTCGCCCGCCTGCTGCGCCTTGAGCAGCTCGATGACCGCCGGGAAGATGGTCATGTGGGCGCCCGAGAGGATCGAGAGCCCCACCGCGTCCACGTCCTCCTGGACGGCGGCGGCGACGATCATCTCGGGGGTCTGATGGAGGCCGGTGTAGACGACCTCCATGCCGGCGTCGCGCAGGGCGCGTGCGATGATCTTGGCCCCTCGGTCGTGGCCGTCGAGGCCGGGCTTGGCGACGAGGATGCGGAGCGGGCGGTTCGCGGTGCTCATGGCTTCTCCAGCAAGGCGATGAGGTCCGGCGCGTCGGGTCCGAGCACGCCGCCCGGAGGCGGCGCGCTGCTCGTGAGCTGCTCGAGTTGGAGGCCGACGCGAGGTGCGAGGGCCGCCCACTCGGAGGGAGTGTAGTACCGCAACTCGGCCGTCCCTTCCAGCGAGCGCCCATCGGGGCGCACCAGTCGTCGACGGCACCGGTCCACTCCGGCCACCGGATCGAAGCTGGAGAGCTCCTCCACGGCGCTCCCGTCCGGCAGCGTCCGGCACGCCCGATCGACGGGCGAGCGCTCGAGCGCGAGCGGGTTGGCGTGGTGGACGAGGAGCCGGCCGCCCGGCCTGAGGAGCCGCGCCGCCTCGCCCAGCGCCGCCTCGTTGGCCGCGTCGCTCCACATGAAGAGCGACGAGTACCAGCTGTAGGCCGCGTCGAACGCGCCGTCCCGCAGCGGCGGCGCCCTGAGGTCGGCCCGCAGCCAGGCCGGGCCGCCCTCCCCCGCCCCGGCCGCCCGGGCGCGGCGCAGGTAGGGGCCGCTCCGCTCCAGCCCGACGAGGAGCGCCACGCGGCCGGCCAGCGGGCGGGCGTGGCGGCCGTGGCCGCAGGCGAGGTCGAGCACCCGGTCGCCGGGCCCCAGCGCGAGGAGCGACGCGATCAGCTCCGCCTCGAGCGCCGAGAGGCGCGGCGAGAGCAGGTCCTCGACGGTGTCGAGGTAGAGCTCACCGTAGTAGCCGTCGGTCCAGTCGGGCGTCAGAACCGCCCCACGTCGCGGTAGACCCCGTGGACCTTCCGCAGCACGTCGGAGATCTCGCCGAGCGTGGCGTAGGCCTTCACCGCGTCGACGATGGGCGGCAGGACGTTCCGGCCGTCGCGCGCCACCCGCTCCAGCGCGGCCAGCGTGTCGGCCACCCGGCCGGCGCTCCGCGCGGCGCGGACCGCGCGCAGCCGCTCGATCTGCGAGTGCTGCACCGCCTCGTCCACCTTGAGCGTCGGGATGGGCGGCTCCTCGGCCACCTGGAAGGCGTTCACCCCCACCACCAGCCGGTCGCCGCGCTCGATCTCGCGCTGCCACTGGAAGGCGCTGTCGGCGATCTCGCGCTGCGGGAAGCCCTCCTCCACCGCCTTCAGCATCCCGCCGAAGCCGTCGATCTTGCGGATGAGCTCGAGCGCCCGCTTCTCCATCTCGTCGGTGAGCCACTCGACGTAGTGGCTGCCGGCGAGCGGGTCGACCACCCGGTCGGCGCCCGACTCGTGGGCGATGATCTGCTGCGTCCGGAGCGCGATGGTCACCGCCCCCTCGGTCGGGAGCGCGTAGGTCTCGTCGAGGGAGTTGGTGTGGAGCGACTGGGTGCCGCCGAGCACCGCGGCGAAGGCCTGCAGCGCCACGCGCACCACGTTGTTCATCGGCTGCTGCGCCGTGAGCGAGACGCCGGCCGTCTGGGCGTGGGTGCGCAGCAGCAGCGACTCCGGCCTCTTGGCGCCGAACCGCTCCGAGAGGAGGCGCGCCCACATGCGCCGGGCGGCCCGGAACTTGGCCACCTCCTCGAAGAGGTCGTTGTGCACGTCCCAGAAGAAGCTGAGGCGCGGCGCGAAGTCGTCGACGTCGAGGCCGCGCGCCACCGTCTCCTTCACGTACTCGAGCCCGTCGGCGATGGTGAAGGCCAGCTCCTGCACCGCCGTCGCCCCGGCCTCGCGGATGTGGTAGCCGGAGACGCTCACCGGGTTCCAGCGCGGCATCTCCCGGGCGCAGAACTCGATGACGTCGCAGGTGATCCGCGTGGCCGGCGCCGGCGGGATCATCCACTCCTTCTGCGCGATGTACTCCTTCAGCATGTCGTTCTGCAGCGTGCCGCCGAGCTTCGCC
>DASTGK010000404.1:0-3503 GCA_035719085.1 Anaeromyxobacteraceae bacterium | reverse complement strand
GGCGCTCGCCGCGGCGGTGGTGATGTCGCTCGGCGTGGCGCTCCTCTGGCGGCGGCTCGTGCCCCGCCGCGAGCGCTGACCGGTCGCTACAGCCGCGCCGTGGCGCGCAGCCCGGCCTGAACCCAGCCGTGCAGGGCGCGGCCGCCGACCCCCTCGGTGACGCCGCCGGAGCCCGAGACGGCGTCGCTCACGCCGGTGAAGACCGCGGCGCTCGCCGAGACGAACGGGCCGATGGTGAGGGCGGCGCCGGCCGCCACGTCGACGCCCGCCGAGAGGATGGGGAGCTCGGGGCCGGCCCAGCGGCGGTCGAGGCGGGAGCCGGCCACGCGCGTGGTGTCGGTCAGGATCTCGACGCCGCCGGCGAGGCCGAGCCAGGGGGAGATCGGCGCGCCAGGGGCGAGCAGGAGCTGCAGCTCGAGCCCGAGGCGGACGTCGCTGCCCTCGCAGCGGAGCCCCTCGGGGCAGGCGGCGCGGGCGAGCCAGGCCGGCGCCAGCTCGAGGTAGAGGCCGGCCCGGACGCGCCGGGCGAACTGGTAGCCGAGCTCGATCCAGGCGGGGACCTTGGCGGCCACGACGCCCGAGACCGGCCCGGCGGTGGCGGAGAGGTCGCCCCAGGGGCGGCCGAGGCCGGCGCGCAGGCCGAGGTAGATGCCGGTCGCCTCGGCGGCGGGCGGGGCCGGCCGGGCCGTACACGGCGCCGCCGCGAGCAGGGCGGCAGGCAGGAGGGGGAGGAGCCGTGGAGCGCGCATGGCCGCGAGCGGGGCGGCGCCGGTGGCCGCCGGGCGCGATCATGTGAGCGGGCGCCGTGCCGCCCAACGAAAAGCGGCCGGCGACCCCGAGAGGGCGCCGGCCGCGGGAGGCTCGGGAGGGAGGGCTACTCGACCTTCATGCCCGGCGTCCAGCGGAGCACCGGCTTGCGGGCGGCGCGCGTCTCGTCGAGGCGCGAGCGCAGGGGCTTCGTCGGCGCCGCCTTGAGCGCCTCGGGATCGCGGGCCGCCTCCTCGGCGATGGCCTTCATGGCGCCCACGAAGGCGTCGAGCATCTCCTTCGACTCGGTCTCGGTCGGCTCGATCATGAGCGCGCCGTGGACCACCAGCGGGAAGTAGATGGTCGGCGGGTGGAAGCCGTGGTCGATGAGCCGCTTGGCGACGTCCATGGTGGTGACGCCGCCGGCCTTCTGGTCCTTGTCGTCGAAGACCACCTCGTGGAGCGAGTCGGTCTCGTAGGGCAGGTTGAAGGTGCCCTTCAGGGCGGCGCGCACGTAGTTGGCGTTCAGCACCGCCAGCTCGCCGGTCGCCTTGAGCCCCTCCGGCCCGTACTCCCGGATGATGGCCCAGGCCCGCACGAACATGCCGACGTTGCCCCAGAACTCGCGCAGCTTGCCGACCGTCTGCGGTCGCTCCGCCGGGTCGGTGACGAGCCGGTAGGTCTCGCCCTCCTTCACCACCACCGGGAGCGGCAGGAACGGGGCCAGGCTGGCCCGCACCGCCACCGGGCCGGAGCCCGGGCCGCCGCCGCCGTGCGGCGTGGCGAAGGTCTTGTGCAGGTTGTACTGGATGACGTCGAACCCCATGTCGCCCGGGCGCGCCACGCCGAGCAGCGCGTTCATGTTGGCGCCGTCGCCGTAGAGCAGGCCGCCCTTGGCGTGGACGATGCGGGCGATCTCGGCGACGTTCGACTCGAAGATGCCGAGCGTGTTGGGGTTGGTGATCATCACGGCTGCGACGTCCTCGTCCATCGCCGCGGCCACCGTCTCGGGGTGGAGCCGGCCGTCCGGGCCGCTCGCCAGGGTGACGCAGGTGTAGCCGTTGAGCGCCGCCGAGGCCGGGTTGGTGCCGTGGGCGGTGTCGGGGATGAGCACCTTCTTGCGCGGGTTGCCGTGCGCCTCGTGGTAGGCGCGGATCACCATGAGGCCGCACAGCTCGCCCTGGGCGCCGGCGGCGGGCGCCAGCGAGGTGGCGTCGAGGCCGGCGATCTCGGTGAGCGCCCGCTCCAGCCCGAACATCAGCTCGAGCGCGCCCTGCGACAGCTCGGGCGCGGCCAGCGGGTGGAGGTTGGCGAAGCCGGGCAGGCGGGCCAGCGCCTCGCTCGACTTCGGGTTGTACTTCATGGTGCAGGAGCCGAGCGGGTAGAACCCGGTGTCGATGCCGTGGTTCCAGAGCGAGAGCCGGGTGAAGTGGCGCACCGCCTCCAGCTCGGAGAGCTCGGGCAGCCCCTCCACGGCGTCGCGCCGCAGCGCCGCCGGGATCTCGTCGCCGGGCGGCACGGGGCCGGCCTCGGGCAGCGAGACGCCGCAGCGGCCGCGCGAGCCGTGCTCGAAGACGAGCGGCTCCTCGTGCACCAGGCCGCGGACCGCCCCGCCGGCGCCGGGCGCCTGCGCCGCCGCCGGGGCGCCGGCCCCCTTCTCCATGGTGGGCTTCCAGCCGGTCGGGTTGGTCACGGCTTCACCGCCTTGGCGAAGAGGTCGATCAGCTCTGGCCCGTGCAGCTCGGTGGCGACGCTGAGGAGCGCCCCCTTGGCCCGCGGGTGGTCCGGGTACCAGCGCGCCAGCGGCGCGCCGGCCACGATCCCCTTCTTGGCGAGGCGCGCCACCACCGCCTCGGCGTCGCCGACGTCGAAGGCCTGCTCGTTGAAGACCGGGCCGTCGAAGACCGGCTTCACGCCTCGGGCCCCGAGGGCCTCGCGCAGCTGGCGCAGCCGGGCGTGGTTGAGCCGCGCCAGGGCGGCGAGCCCCTGCTTGCCGAGCAGGGTGAGGTGGATGGTGGCCGCCAGCGCGCACAGGCCGGCGTTGGTGCAGATGTTGGACGTCGCCTTCTCGCGCCGGATGTGCTGCTCGCGCGTCGAGAGGGTGAGGACGAAGCCGCGCCGCCCCTGCTTGTCGACGGTGGCGCCGCAGACGCGCCCGGGCATCTGGCGCAGCGAGGCCTCGCGGATGGCGAAGAAGCCGGGGGCCGGCCCGCCGAAGGACATGGGGTTGCCGAAGCTCTGGAAGGTGCCCACCGCCACGTCGGCCCCGAGCGCGCCGGGGGCCTGCAGCAGGCCGAGCGAGACCGCCTCGGCGGTGACGGCGATGGTCAGGGCGCCGGCCTGCTTGGCCAGCTTCGCCGCCTCGGGGAGCGCGTCGACCACGCCGAGGAAGTTGGGCCAGCCGATCACGACCGCGGCGGCGCCGTCGACGGCGCGGGCCAGGGCGTCGAGGTCGGTCCGGCCGTCCGGGCCGAAGGGCACGGTCACGATCTCGTCGCGGGTGGAGCGCAGGTAGCTGGCGAGCACCTTGCGGTACTCGGGGTGGACCGCGGCCGAGACCACCACCTTCTTGCGGTCGGTGATGCGCGTCGCCATGAGCGCCGCCTCGGCGGTGGCCGGGGCGCCGTCGTACATGGAGGCGTTCGACACGTCCATGCCGGTGAGCAGGCAGACGAAGGTCTGCCACTCGAAGAGGGCGGTCAGCGTCCCCTGCGAGATCTCGGGCTGGTAGGGCGTGTAGGCGGTGAAGAACTCGC
>DASTGK010000403.1:0-3759 GCA_035719085.1 Anaeromyxobacteraceae bacterium | reverse complement strand
CCGCGCCGCCCGCCGCCGACGTGGCCCGGCGGGCCGAGGGGCTCGTCGAGCTCAACCGGAGCGGCGAGGCGATCGCGCTCCTCGAGCCCCTGGTGCGCGAGGCGCCGGCCGCCGCCGCGGCCGAGCCCTTCGCCTGCCGCGTGCGCGGCGCCCTCGGCCGGGCCCTCCGGCGCGACCGGCAGAACGCCCGCGCCGCCGACCTCCTCCGGCCGGTGGCCGAGCGGTGCGCCGACCCGGCGCTCCGCGCCAGGGCCCTCTACGTGCTCGCCACCGCCGTCTCGGCCAAGGGGGAGCGCGAGGAGGCCATCGCCCTCTTCCGGCGCTTCGCCCGCGAGCAGCCGCAGAGCCAGCTCGCCGACGACGCGCTCTTCGCCGAGGCCGACCTGGAGGCGCGGGCCGGCCGGACCGCCGAGGCGCGCGAGGCGCTCGCCGCGCTGGTGCGGGATCACCCGGACGGTGACCGGCGCGACGAGGCCCGCTTCAAGCTGGCCTGGCTGGAGCGGCGGGCCGGCGACGCGGCCGCGGCCACCGCCGCGCTCCTCGCCATCGAGGAGGAGGCGCGCGACGTCGACGCCTACGAGCACGCCCGCGCCGCCTACTGGCGGGCCCGGCTCCTGGCCGCGCAGGGCGAGGAGGGGCAGGCGGCCGCCCGGGCCATCTGGCGGCAGCTGGTGGAGGACGCCCCGGCCGACTACTACGCGCTCCTCGCCCGGGCCCGGCTGGCGGGGGAGGGGGGCGTGGCGCTCCCGGCCCCGGCGGCGCCCGGGCCCGCGGCGCCGGCGGTGGGCGCGCTCGACCCCGGCCCGCTGCGCGACGATCCGCACTACCGGTCCGGCCTGGCGCTGCTGCGGAGCGGCCTGCCGCGCGCCGCGGCCCAGGAGCTCGGCGCGGTCGACCGGTCGCGGATCGGCGGCGGGCGCGGCGATCCCGCGCCGCCGCTCCTGCTCCTCGCCGAGCTGCTCGACCGGGCCGGCGATCACCGCGACGCCCACCAGCTGCTGCGCGTCGAGGCGCGCGCGGCGCTGCGCCGCCCGCCGCTGGGGGCCGACCGGCGCATCTGGGAGGTGGCCTATCCGCCGGCCCACGCCGACCTGGTGCGCCGCCTGGCGCCGCCGGCGGGCGTGCCGGCCGAGCTGCTGCAGGCGCTCATGCGCGAGGAGAGCGCGCTCGACCCCGAGGCGGTCTCGGCCGCCGGGGCGGTCGGCCTCACCCAGCTCATGCTCCCCACGGCGCGGAGCGTGGCCCACAAGCTCAAGCTGCCGAGGCCGGACCGGGCGGCGCTGATGGTCCCGTCCACCAGCATCCAGATCGGCTCGGCCTACCTGGGCGAGCTCCTGCGCGCCTTCGACGGCTCGGCCGCGCTGGCGCTCGCCGCCTACAACGCCGGGGCGGCCGCCGTCACGCGCTGGCGCGCCGCGGGCGCGGGGCTCGAGCTCGACGAGCTGGTGGAGGAGATCCCGTACGACGAGACGCGCGGCTACGTGAAGCGGGTGCTCCGCTCCTACGCCTCCTACCGGCTGCTCTCGGGCGGCGCCGCCGCGGCCTCGGCCGGCGCGGGGCCGGCGCGGGCCTCTCCCGGGGGCTGAGGCGGGGCTCCGGGCGGCGCGGGCCGCGACGGGTCGTTATACGGAGCAGGATGCTCGACGGCGGCGTCCTCGTCCTCAACCGAGTCTACCGTCCGGTGCACGTCACCACGGTGCGCCGGGCCTTCACGCTCCTGTACCAGGGCGCGGCGCGCGCGCTCGACGAGCAGTTCCGGCTCTTCGACTTCGAGAGCTGGGCGGCGCTCGGCGCCGCCGCCGGCCAGGACGCCGTCGGCACCGTCGACGGCCGCATCCGCGTGCCGCGCGTGATCGTGCTCCTGGTGTACGAGCACCTGCCGCGCTCGCGGGTCCGCTTCTCGCGCTTCAACATCTACGCGCGCGACGACGACACCTGCCAGTACTGCGGCCGCCGCCACCGCCGCTCCGAGCTCAACCTCGACCACGTCGTCCCGCGCTCGCGGGGCGGCGCGACCAGCTGGGAGAACGTGGTCTGCTCCTGCGTCGCCTGCAACCTGCGCAAGGGCGGCCGGACGCCGGAGGAGGCGGGCATGCGGCTGCTGCGCGCGCCGGCGCGGCCGCGCTGGACGCCGCTCTTCCGCAGCGCGGCGCGCCGGGCCCTCCACGCCGAGTGGCGCCCGTTCATCACGGTGGCCGACGCCGCGTACTGGAACGCCGAGCTGAAGGACTGAGCGCCGGGGCCCGCCGGGCGGCCGGTGGGCGCGGGTGTGCGGCCGGGTGTGCCCGGTTTTGGACGGCGCCGCCGGGCGGGCGTAGAGTCCCCGGCATGGGCGACGCACCCATCCTCAAGCTGGTGCACGTGGTGGACGAGCCGGCGGCCAGGCCGGCCCCGGCGCGCGCGCCGGCCCGCGCCCGGAAGCCGGCGCCGCGCCCGCGGCGCATCCTCTCGGTCGGGGGCGGCAAGGGCGGCATCGGCAAGAGCCTCGTCTCGGCCAACCTCGGCATCGCGCTGGCGCGCCAGGGCAAGCGCGTGGTGCTGGTCGACGCCGACCTGGGCGGCGCCAACCTGCACACCACGCTCGGCCTGGAGCCGCCGCGCCGCACGCTCTCCGACTTCATCGAGCGGCGCTTCGAGAAGATGGAGGAGGTGCTCACGCCGACCGGCGTCGAGAACCTCTCGCTCGTCTCGGGCGCGCTCGACCACCTCGACGCCGCCACGCCGCGCCACGCCCAGAAGATGCGGCTGCTGCGCCACGTGCAGCAGCTCGACGTCGACTACGCCATCCTGGACCTCGGCGCCGGCACCCACTCCAACGTCCTCGACTTCTTCCTCGTCTCCGACCACGGCGTGCTGGTGCTCGTGCCGGAGCCGACGGCGGTGGAGAACGCCTACCGCTTCGTCAAGGCGGCCTTCTGGCGGCGCATGCGCAACGTGGCCCAGGTGTACGGCTACGAGCCGCTGCTGCGGCAGGTGATGGAGCGGAACAGCTTCCGCAGCCCGGTCGACCTGGTGGTGACGCTCACCGAGCGCGACCCCGAGGCCGGCGCCAACCTGGCCCGGCAGCTCGCCGCCTTCCGGCCGCGCCTCGTCGTCAACCAGGCGCGCACCCCGCAGGACGCCGAGATCGG
Organism: Anaeromyxobacteraceae bacterium; assembly: GCA_035719085.1. Lineage (GTDB taxonomy): Bacteria > Myxococcota > Myxococcia > Myxococcales > Anaeromyxobacteraceae > JADKCZ01. The sequence continues at coordinate 628 of DASTGK010000403.1, read as the reverse complement.
CTCGGCGGTGGTGGCGGCCTGGCGCAAGTATTTCGGGCTCGAGATGGACTACCTCGGGGCCATCGACTACGACGACGAGATGTGGCGCGCGGTGCGGCAGCGGCAGCCGCTCCTCGTGGCCCGGCCCGACGTGGCCGCCGGGCGCGCCTTCCAGGCCATCGCCGGCCGGTTGCTGGCCATGGACCAGACGGAGCGGGTGGCGGAGCAGCCGTGAAGCGGCTGTCGGACCAGACCCTCTACGAGATCCTCGAGGTCTCCGTGGAGGCGCCACCCGAGGAGATCGAGCGGGCTTACGAGCGGGCGCGGGCGTTGTATGGTCCGGGCTCGCTCGCCACCTACACCCTCATGTCTCCCGACGAGGCGACCTTGCTCAACAACCGGATCGAGGAGGCCAAGGTGGTGCTGCTCGACGCCGACGCCAGGTCCCGCTACGACGAGCGGATCGGCGTCCGCCCGAAGGGCACGCCGGCGCCGGCCGCCGCGCCGCTCGCCGCGCCGGTGGTCCAGGCGCCGGTGACCCAGGGCGCCGGGACGCCCTGGCCGCCCCCCTCCGCCCCGGCCGCCACGCCGGTGCCGGAGGCGGCCGTCGCCTCGTCCACCGCCACCGTCCGGTCGCCCGAGCCGCCAC
>DASTGK010000402.1:0-2453 GCA_035719085.1 Anaeromyxobacteraceae bacterium | reverse complement strand
GCGCAGGCGGCGCGGCGCGGCGCGGCGGCGGCCGACGCGGCGCTGGCGCTCGCCGACGCCGCCTGGAAGGAGGGGGCGGTCAACAGCCTGCAGGTGGTCGACGCGCAGCGGCGGGCACGCGACGCCGACGTGGCGGCGGTGGTGGCCGAGCAGGGCCAGCGCCAGGCGCTCCTCGACCTCCTGGCCGCCACCGGCAGCTTCCCGTAGCGTCCCCTGGCGCCCTCGACGGGGCCGCCGTCCACGTTGCGTCCTGGATGCGACGTCGACATATAGGGCGCGAGGCCGGGCGGCCCCGCAGTCCGCAGGAGGGTCCCGCATGAAGGCGCTCCGCTACCCCATCCGCGCCGTCTCGAAGCTCACCGGCATCTCGGTCGACACGCTGCGCGCCTGGGAGCGGCGCTACCGCGTGGTCGAGCCGGAGCGGGACGAGCGCGGGCGGCTCTACTCCGAGGCCGATCTGGAGCGGCTGCGGCTGCTGCACCAGGCGGTGGGGCAGGGGCACGCCATCGGCCGCGTCGCCGGCCTCTCCACCGACGAGCTCAAGGCCCTCTCCGCCCACGCCCCCGACGGCGTCCCCTACGACGGCCCGCCGGCGGCCGGCGCCCCGCCCGACCTGGCGGCGCTGCAGGCGGCGGTGGAGCGGTTCGACGCGCCGGCCCTGCGGCGCGAGCTGGGCCGGCTGGCGGCGGTCATGCCGTCGCGCGCGCTGGCCCGCGACGTGGCGCTGCCGCTCCTCGAGCGGGTCGGCCAGGCCTGGCGCGAGGGGCGCCTCTCGATGGCGCAGGAGCACCTCGTCTCGGCCGAGCTGCGCAGCCTCATCGGCGCGCTGGCGCGGCTCCACGCCGTGCCCGACCAGGCGCCGCGGCTGATCTTCGCCACCCCCGCGGGCGAGCCGCACGAGCTCGGCACGCTCGTGGCCGCGCTCCTGGCGTCGGGCCACGGCTTCGCCGCCTGCTACCTGGGGCCGGACCTGCCGGCCGAGGAGGTGCTGGGCGCGGCGCGGCGGGTGCTGCCCAGGGCGGTGGTGCTCGGCTTCACTGGCGGTGACCACGCGCCGGGCGCGCTCGCCGCCGTGGCCGAGGTGGTGCGCGGCGCGCCGCCGGACGTGGAGTGCTGGGTGGGCGGCCCCGGCGCCGCCGAGGCCCGGGCGGCCCTCGAGGGGACCCGGGCCGTGGTGATCGGCGACCTCGACGCCTACGAGCAGAATTTGGCGAGGTTGAGGAGCGGGTGAGTCACCGGTGCACGTGCGCGGCGAGCCCGGGGAGCTTGCCGACGATGCCCAGGTCGAGCCGCCTCTTCTCGAGCCAGGCGACCCACTTGTCGAGCCCCTCGCCGGTGCGGGCCGAGAGGAAGAGGTGCTCGGGGCGCGGCATGACGCGGGCCAGGGCGTCCTCGATCTTCTTCACGTCGACGTCGAGGTGCGGCACCAGGTCGGCCTTGGAGATGATGACGAGGTCGGCCGCCTTGAACATCACCGGGTACTTGAGCGGCTTGTCCTCGCCCTCGGTCACCGAGAGGACCACCACGTTGGCCGCCTGGCCCAGGTCGTAGATGGCCGGGCAGACCAGGTTGCCCACGTTCTCGATGAAGAAGACGTCGGTCTTCTGCCAGGGGATGTCGTGGAGCGAGCGGTGGACCAGCTCGGCGTCGAGGTGGCAGGCCTGGCCGGTGGTGATGGCGCGCGACGGGATGCCGGCCTTCTCCAGCCGGACGGCGTCGTTGTCGGTGGCGAGGTCGGCCGAGACGGCGCCGAGCCGCCAGCCCTTGGGCGCGGCGGCGCGGGCGGTCGCCTCGAGCACCGCCGTCTTGCCGGCGCCGGGCGAGCCCATGAGGTTGAGCGCCAGCACGCCCGCCTCGAGGAAGTGCTCGCGGTTGTGCCGCGCGGCGCGGTCGTTGCCGGCCAGGATCTTCTCGTGCAGCTCCACCGGGACGAGCTCGGTGTCGCCGCAGCCACAGGTCGTGCACATCAGGGCACCTCCAGATCGATGCCGTCGAGGGTGAGGGCGTCGGAGCCGTCGTCGAGCCGGGCCGGCTCGTCGCAGGCGGGGCAGCGCAGCACCTCGCCGCGCGCGATGGGGCTCCTGCAGCGCGGGCAGCTCCAGGTGGCCGGGACCTTCTTCATGGTGAGCGGCGCCTTCTCGCAGAGCGTCCCGGCGCGGAAGGTGTCGTAGGCGGTCTGCAGGAGCTCCGGGTCGACGCCGGCCAGCTCGCCGACGCGCACCGAGAGGCCGTGCACCGCGATGGCCTGGCGCTTGCGCGCCTCGGCCTCCACGCGCGAGATGAGCGCCTCGACCAAGGAGTACTCGTGCATCGTTAGTGCCCCGCCCCAGGCGAGATGCCTACTGCGAGCGCCGATCCTCTCGCTGCGGCAGGCGGCCTCGTCGGTCCGCTGCTCGACGTAGCGCTGCTACGCCTGCGCTGCTCCCTCCTCGGGCGCCAGCCTCGCTTCGGTC
>DASTGK010000401.1:0-4716 GCA_035719085.1 Anaeromyxobacteraceae bacterium | reverse complement strand
GCTCCTCGCGAAGCTCGGTCTCCGGGGCCGGCCGCCAGGGACCGAGCTTCGCGAGGAGCGCCGCCAGGCCGCCGGCCAGCGCGCCGCCGAGCCCGCCGAGCAGCACCGCGCCGAGCGAGGTGCCGACGGCGGTGGCCGGGGTGGCGTTCAGGCCGACGAGCAGGCCGAAGGCGACGGCCATGCCGGCGAGCGCCGCCACGTTCCCCTTCCCCACCCGGGCCTCGGCGATGGCCGCGAGGGCGAGGACGGCGAGGGCGAGCAGCCAGTGGCCGACGGGCGGCACGTAGTCGGGGAAGACGGCCACGTGGAGCGGCCCGGCCACCGGGCCGGAGAGCCGGTCGAGCTTGAGCGTGGCGCCGGCCGGCAGGCTGCCGTGGACCCAGACGTCGGCGTGGTCGCGCGCGATGGCGGCGCGGCCGCTGCGCCCCGCCCGGGCGTAGGAGATGGTCCGCTCCACCTGCCCCTCGAAGGGCGCCACCCCGCCGGCCAGCCGGAACTGGACCTCCGGGGTGCCGCCCTGCGGGAGCGGCGCGTGGACGAGGAGCCGGACGCGCCCGTCGACGCCGGCCGGCAGGGGCATGACGTCGCCCACCTTGGCGAGCTCCGCCTCGGCCAGCGGCGTCCCCGGGAGCACCGAGGCGATGGCGGGCACGGCGCAGGCCAGCACCGCGAGCGCGGCGGCCACGAGGGTGAGCGTGCGCCCGGCCGGGTCGACCGAGGGGGCCAGGGCGGCGCGGACCACCAGGAGGCCGAGCGTGAGCGCGAAGACGATGGCGATGAGGACGCCCGCAGGCCCCTCCGGGAGCCAGCCGAGGGCGTAGGCCCCCCAGCAGGCCGCGGCCAGGAGGAGGGCGGCGACCGGGAGGATCCAGCCGGTGAGGGCCTCCTCGAGCCAGAGGGCGAAGGAGGACGGGGCGGAGAGGTCGGGCATGGCGGCGCACTCTAGGCTAAAAACTCGACGCGATCGATATCGCCCCTACGATGGCCAACCATGGCGAGAAGACTCGATCTTCACCCGTGGGACCGCCTCCCCGGCACGGCCGAGCGCGGGGCCGGCTGGTCGCTCGTGCAGGGCGACTGCCTCGAGGCGCTCGAGAGGCTGCCGCCCCACTCCGTCGACCTCTGCTTCGCGGACCCGCCGTACATGCTCTCGAACGGCGGCTCGACCTGCCAGTCGGGCAAGCGCGTCTCGGTCGACAAGGGCGAGTGGGACGTGTCGCGCGGCGTCGCCGGCGACCACGCCTTCCAGACCGAGTGGCTGCGGGCGGTGCGCCGCGTGCTGAAGCCCTCCGGCACGCTCTGGGTCTCCGGCACCCAGCACGTCATCTTCTCCATCGGCTTCGCCATGCAGGAGCTCGGCTACCACCTGCTCAACACCGTCACCTGGTACAAGCCGAACGCCTCGCCCAACCTCGCCTGCCGGATGTTCACGCACTCGACCGAGATCCTGCTCTGGGCCAGCCCGATGAAGTCGCGGCCCCTCGCCCACCGGTTCAACTACCGGGCGATGAAGGAGGAGAACGGCGGCAAGCAGATGCGCGACCTGTGGGAGATCAGCGAGAAGCCGGTGCCGGGCGGAGAGCAGGTCGTCTGGCCGCTGCCGACGCCGGCGCCGCGCGAGAAGACCCACGGGCGCCACCCGACGCAGAAGCCCATCGCCCTGCTCGACCGCGTGGTGGCGGCGAGCGCGCAGCCGGGCGACCTGGTGCTCGACCCGTTCTCCGGCTCGGGCACCACCGGCGTCGCCGCCATCCGGGCCGGCTGCCGCTTCCTCGGCCTCGAGCGCGACCCGGAGTACGTGGAGCTGGCGTCCCGCCGGCTGCGCGAGGTCGAGGGGCGCCTCGGCGCCAGCCGCTAGCCTCGCCGCCGGCAGCACCCGGGCGCGCTCCCTCCGCCGGGTTGCGCGCCGGTCGGCCGTCGCGTAAGCCCTCGGCATGGCGCAGAGCTACGCCGAGCTGATGGCCGCGGCCCGGGCCCGCATCCGGGAGGTCACCCCCGAGGAGGTCCGCGCCGGGCTCGAGGCGGGGCGCCCCCTGCGGCTCGTCGACGTCCGCGAGGACGACGAGTGGGCCGGCGGCCACCTGCCGGGCGCCCAGCACGTGACCCGCGGCTTCCTGGAGGCCCGCATCGAGCAGGCGGTGCCGGACCGCGACGCCGAGGTGGTCCTCTACTGCGCCGGCGGCGTTCGCTCCGCCTTCGCCGCGGTCACGCTCGCCGGCATGGGCTACGCCCGCGTCGCCTCCATGGCCGGCGGCTACGGCCGCTGGTCCGACCTCGGCTACCCCGTGGAGAAGCCGCGCGTCATGCGCGCCGAGCAGAAGGAGCGGTACCGGCGCCACCTCGCCATCCCGGAGGTGGGCGAGGCGGGCCAGGCGAGGCTGCTCGGCGCCAAGGTGCTGCTCGTCGGCGCGGGCGGGCTCGGCTCGCCGGCCGCCCTCTACCTGGCCGCCGCCGGCGTCGGCACGCTCGGCGTCGTCGACTCCGACGTGGTCGACCTCTCCAACCTGCAGCGGCAGGTGCTCCACTCGACCCGCACGCTCGGGCTGCCCAAGACGGAGTCGGCCGCCGCGGCGCTGCGCGACCTGAACCCGGACGTGAAGGTGGTGCCGTTCCAGGAGCGGCTCACGCGCGAGAACGCGCTGCGCATCCTCTCCGGCTGGGACGTCATCGTCGACGGCGGCGACAACTTCCCGACCCGCTACCTGGTGAACGACGCGTCGCTGCTGCTCGGCGTCCCGGTGGTGCACGGCTCGGTCTACCGGTTCGAGGGGCAGGTGACCGTCTTCTGGCCCGGCCACGGCCCCTGCTACCGCTGCCTCTACCCGGCGCCGCCGCCGCCCGAGCTCGCCCCCTCCTGCGCCGAGGCGGGCGTGCTCGGCATCCTGCCGGGGGTCATCGGGCTGCTCCAGGCGACCGAGGCGGTGAAGCTCGTCCTCGGGATCGGCCAGCCGCTCGCGGGGCGGCTCCTGGCCTTCGACGCCCTCGCCGGCGCCTTCCAGGAGCTGCGCATCCGGCGCGATCCGGCCTGCCCGGTGTGCCGTGATGGGGCCTCCATCGAGTTGATCGACTACGAGGCTTTCTGCGTGGTACAGGCAACCTCGTGAGAGGCTCCCCTCCCCGCCACCCCGACGAGCCGAAGGCCGAGCTCTCCGCGCTCGAGGGGATCATCCAGGACGCCTCCGAGCTGCAGGTCGGCGACCGGCTGGTCTACCCGAACCAGGGCGTCTGCTCGGTGGTCGGCGTCGAGGTGAAGGAGATCGCCGGCCAGCGGCTCGAGCTGGTGCACATGCGGCGCGAGGAGGACGGCGCCTCGGTGCTCGTGCCCAAGGGCAAGGTGCCGTCGGTCGGCCTGCGCCGCGTCGCCTCGGGCGAGCTGATGGAGGGCGTCTTCCACTACCTCGCCGCCCAGTACGACGACCCGGAGCTCGACTGGAAGGTGCGCCACCGCGACAACGCCGACCGGCTGGTGGCGGGCGGCGTGCTCGGCGTGGCCGAGGTGGTGAAGGGGCTGCACGCGCTCTCGCGCATCCGGCCCCTGCCGACCAAGGAGCGCGAGCAGTACGACAACGCGCGTCACCTGCTCGTCAACGAGGTGTCGGTGTCGCTCGGCGTGCCGCCCGGCCTGGCCGAGGACTTCGTCGACTACGCGCTCATGCCGCCCGCGGGCACCACCTTCGAGCTGAAGCCGCCGCCGAAGCCGATCCTGATGCCCAACCGGCCGCGCCGCCGCCGCGCCGTGGCCGAGGAGGAGGGCGACGGGCTCGAGGGGCTCGGGCTCGAGGACCTCGGCATCGACCTCGGTGCCGAGGAGGGCGAGGCGGCCGAGGGTGAGGCCGCCGAGGGCGAGGCCAAGGCGGAGGGCGAGGCGGCCGAGGCGGCGCCCGCGCCGGAGGCGGAGGCCGAGGCGCCGAAGAAGGCGGCCGGCAAGAAGGCCGAGAAGCCGGCCCGCGCCGAGAAGCCCGCGCCCGCGGCCAAGAAGGCAGCCAAGGCGGAGAAGGCGGAGAAGAAGCCCGCGGCCAAGAAGCCGGCGGCCAAGCCGGCCAGGGCGCCCGCCGCCAAGAAGGCCGCGGCCGGCAAGGCCGGAGGGAAGAAGAAGTGATCCGGCTCGTCACGCTCGACGAGGTCGACCCGACCGACCTCCAGGCCCTGGTGAAGACGCTCTACGCCGCGTTCGGGCTCGGCACCGAGCACGCCGGCGACCGGAGGCCGCCGAAGGACCTCGCCGCCGCGGACGGCCGGATCGACGCCATCCGGCTCCTCGCCGAGGTCGAGCCGATCCGGCTCGTGGCCGACGACAAGGTGCTCTACCTGACGAGGGCGCCGCTCTCGCTCCCCGAGGGGCCGCTCGGCGAGCCGCCCTGCTGGGGCTTCGCCGAGTACGGCGGGCAGCGGGCCGTCGTCTCGCTCGCCAACCTGCCGGCGCGCGGCGTCAGCGAGGCGTCGATCGAGGTCTTCCGCAAGCGGCTGGCGCGCGAGGCGACCCACGCCATCGGCCACCTGTGGGACCTGCACCACTGCTACGACGCGCGGTGCGCCATGCACCCCTCCTGGTCGCCCAACCTCCCGGCCTCTCCCGAGCAGGACCTCTGCACCTTCTGCCGCGAGAAGAGCGAGCGGAAGATCCGGCTCGCGAAGACCTAGGGTTCGTGGCGGCCCTCCTCGCCCGGCTGCTGCACCACCTGCGCGACCTGCTCGCCACGCAGGCGCGCGAGTGGC
>DASTGK010000400.1:0-5846 GCA_035719085.1 Anaeromyxobacteraceae bacterium | reverse complement strand
ATCGGCACCTCGGTGCCGGTGGCGTCGGCCACGAAGAGGCTCAGGTTGACGTTGCGCTCCTGCGCGGCGTTGAGGATCTGGAAGCGGTAGGCGACCGGGTCGACCGTCATCGTCGGGTAGGCGGTGCCGTTCACCACCATGGTGTCGAGGAACGACTCGGGCACCGCCGACGGCGTCGGGATGGTGGGGCACTCGGTGGCGCCGGGGCCGCCGGTCACCGGGTCGACGAGCGCCGCGGTGGTGCAGGGCTGCGTCAGCGGGCGCGGCACGACCTTGCCGTCCCAGGTGACCTCGTTGAGGGCGGACTGCGGCGGCCAGAACCACGGGCCGTAGTCCCAGCGGCCGAAGGGGTTGGTGTTGGAGAGGTCCGGGTTTCCGGGCCACTGGTTCGGCATGTAGACGTGCGGGTACCAGAGGTTGCCCTCGCCGCCCCACTTGGCCGGATCCCAGGTCGGGTCCTGCTGGGCGAGCTGCGGCGCCGGCGGGACGAAGGTCTTGTCCTGGATGACGAGCGGGACGAGGTGCGCCAGGTCGGCGGCGGTGGCGGTGGGGACGGTCGAGGCCGGGTCGAAGAACTTCGTGCCGATGGTGCCCGGCACCGAGGCGGCGGCCAGCGCGTCCTCGTCCGGCGGGTTGGCGAGCAGGTAGCCGGCCGCCTCGCCCGCGTACACGTTGAGGCGCGTGATGGCGTAGGCGTGGTCGTGGAAGAACATCATCCGGCCGCTCTGCTGGTTGGTCCAGTAGAAGGTCAGGCGGCCCGGGCCCGGGTCGTTGGTGGCGCCGGGCACTCCGCAGGTCGGCTGGCCGTCGCACATGGCGATGGAGTTGCCGGCGGCGTCGAACCACATGTCCGGCACGTAGGCGGCGGTGGCGCCCTTCTGGTAGGGCGTCGCCTCGCCGGCCGGCGCCGTCCACTGGTGCTGCGTGCCGTCGCTGATCCAGGGCGTGTTGCCGCCGTGCAGGTGCACCGCGGCGCGGTTCTCGGTGTAGGAGTCCACGCCGTTGGGGCCGAGGCCGGCGCCGGGGAGCGTGTGGTCGGTGGGGATGAAGAGGTTGCCGGCCGTGCCGGTGGGCAGCTCGTTGGTGAAGTGGACGCGCACCGGGCGGTCGGTGCGGGCCACGATGAGCGGGCCGAGGTAGTGGCTCTTGCCCGCCTCGTCGTTCGCCGGCGCGTTCTTCTGGTAGTAGCCGCGCACCTGCGTGGTGGCCGGCAGGTCGCGGTGGAACTGCATCTGGAACTGGGTGAGGCCGAGCTCGTAGTAGTCGGCGCCCGGGTAGCGCGTGGTGTCCGGGACGGCCACCGGCAGGCACTGGCCGAGGTCGCTCTTGCCGAGGGCGCAGAGCCCGGGGAGCGTGTTGACGAACTTCTGGATGCCGCCAGAGACGACCGGGCCGGTGCAGGTCTCGCCGGTGGGGACGAGGTCGAAGCCGATGAGGGCGGGCGGCGTGAAGCCCGGGCAGTCGGCGTCCTTCTGGCACTGCGTGCCGGAGACGGAGCAGGTGGCGACGGGCAGCTTGGAGAGCGCCCAGTTCGGGCTGGCGTAGAGGTCGGGCGCGGCCTGCGAGAGGGTGAGCGCGACGAGCGCCGAGGCGAAGGTGGTCACGGCGTCACCTCCCCGGCCTCTGCCCGCGCCTGCCTGGCCGCCTCGCGCCGCTTCGCCGCGGCGAGCGCGGCCGAGGCGCGGTCGGCGTTCCGCCGCTGCGAGACGGTCATGGTGGGCGCTTCAGCCTTTGCCGTCTTCTTCTTCGGCGCCTGGACCTGCTGCTCGGACGTCTGCTGCCGTGCCGCGCCGGCCTCGGCCGCGCGGGTGCCGGCCGCGGACATGAGGATGACCGCAGCGGCCGCTCCGAAGAGCGCCTCCCGGGTGAAGCTCGTCATGTGGTGAATCCTCCCTTGGCGAACCACGCACCCGGGGAGCCGCTCCCGACGGCTCGAACGGGTGACTCTGGGCACCGTGGGTTCGCCCCTTGGTGGAGGCACGTCCCGTGAATGCGGGGTCCGCGGGAGGGGCCCGACGCTCCGTCCACGGGCTCGCCGCGCGCCGGATCCGACCGAACGACCCTGCGGCGCGAGGAAGGCGAGCGCCGACGGCGGTTTGAGGTCCGACTTTTCTTGATCGGCGATGTGACGGAGCGGCGACGGGCCCGATCACCGTCCGTGCGTGGCTCGACCGCCGGGTGCGGCGGACACCCCAACTTCCCGGTGACCGGTTCTTGGGCAGCCGGTGTTACGGAGACTTCGGCGCAGCGGGCGAGAGCGAGCTGCGGCGCGACGGCTGGGGCGACCCGGGGCCGGGCGCACCGGGCGTGCTCCCTGGCTGAGGCGCCGGGGCGGGCGCGACGGCCTGGCGGGCGCGGGCTTCGCTGCGGCGGTTGAGCGCCTGCATCTGATCGGCGAAGCGGCGGCGGCGCAGGTCGAGGAGGGCGTCCTTCCGATCGTCGGCGTCGTCGGGGAGGTCGACGATGGGGGCGGTCTGGATGGGAGGGGCGGTGTTGGCGATGGGGACGGCGGGGGCGGTGTAGTCGGCGAGCGGCTCGGCCTGCGGCGGCGGGGCGCCGGGCGGCGGCAGCGCGGCCATGGGGAGCGACTGGGGGGAGAAGGGCGAGGCCGTCGGGTCGGCGCCGCGCTCGGGCGGCTCCGTGGGGCGGGACCGGGCGCCACCGCCGCGCGGCTCGGTGGCGTACCAGATGGCGGCCAGGGAGCCCGCGGTGAGGAGGGCGATGGCGGAGAGGCCTAAGCAGAGGAGGCGGAGCACTCGGACATCTTGCTACGCCCCCTCACCCCGGCCCTCTCCCCCGGTGGGGGAGAGGGTGAGGAAAGTAGGGGGAGAGAGGGAGGGGGGAATCCGGAATCAGGCGACCTTGGCGCTGCCCTTCGGCTTCCCCTGCTGCTCGTCCTCCCGGTAGTAGCCGGACCGATAGTAATAGTAGTACTGCCCGTACCGGCGGTCCTCGAGGTCGAGGTCGTTGAGCACCGCGCCAAAGATGCGCGCCTTCACGGCGTGCAACGCCTTGGTGGTCCGGTCGGCGGCGTCGCGCGAGGTCTGGCCGCCCTTGAAGACGAGCAGCGTGCCGTCCACCCGCGTGGAGATCACCACGGCGTCGGAGACCACGCCGGCGGGCGGCGAGTCGATGACGACGCGGTCGTAGGTCCGGGCCATCTCGTCGAGCAGGCTGGCGAAGCCCTCGGTGTGGAGCAGCTCGGCCGGGTTGGGCGGGATGGCGCCGCACGGGAGCACGTCGAGGTTGGGCACCTCGGTGCGCACCACCGCCTGCGAGAGCGTCCCCTCCCCCAGGATGAGCGAGGAGAGCCCCTGGGCCGGCTGCAGGCCGAAGACCTTGTGCACCCGCGGGCGCCGCATGTCGGCGTCGACGAGCAGCACCCGGTTGCCGCTGCCGGCCATGGTCTCGGCCAGCGAGGTGGCGGTGGTGGTCTTGCCCTCGCCCGGGCCGGAGGAGGTGACGAGGATGGTCCGGAGCGGCTTCTCCGGCGACATGAAGAGCAGGTTGGTGCGGATGGAGCGCAGGCACTCGGCCGCCGCCGAGGTGGGCGACGACACCACCGTGAGCTCGCGGGCCGCGCCGGGCTCCTCCTCGATGCGCGGGATGATGCCGAGGAAGGAGAGGCCGAGCCGCTCCTCGATCTGCTCGCGCGTGGTGATGCTGGTGTCGAGCGACTCGAGCAGGAAGGCGAGGCCGACGCCGCCGGCCAGGCCGAGCAGCACGGCCAGCGCCAGGTTGCGCAGCGGCTTGGGGCTCACCGGCCGGTCGTCGGGCTGGGCCCGGTCGAGGATGCGGATGTTGCTGAGCTGCAGCATGCCGGTGACGCCGGCGTCCTTGAGCCGCTTCAGCACCATCTCGTAGAGCCGCTGGTTGTTGTCGTAGGTGCGCTTCAGCTCCAGGTAGTCGCGCTCGTACTGGTTGACGGCGAAGGCGTCGGCCTTGGTCTCCTCGAGCAGCCGCCGGAGCTTGCCCTCGGTCTGCAGCGTCTCGTCGTAGTCGTTCTTGGAGGCGTCGAGCGTGGCCTGGATCTCGCGCTTGAGGCCGGCCTTGGCCGTCTCCACCTTGCCCTGGCAGGCCTCGAGCTTGGGGTGGTGCTCGAAGTAGCGGGTGGCGAGGTCGGCGCAGTCCACCTTGGCGTCGAGGTAGCGCAGCTTGAGCTGCTGGATGGTCATGCTCGCCGCGATGGGCTGCAGCGAGTCGAGCTTGGGGTCGTCGCGGTCCACCGCGTCGCCGAGCGCCTTGATGGCGTCGTTGCGCGACTCGAGCTGCGCCCGCTGGATGCGGGCCCGGGTGAGCGCGTCGTTGATGGCGGTGAGCCGCTGGCTCACCATGCTCTGCCGGTCCTCCCAGCTCGTGGCCACGATGTCGTGGGCCTTCTTGAACTCGAAGAGCTCCTTGCCGCTCTTGTCGAGCTTCCCCTCCAGGTCGGCGAGCTGCTGCTCCAGCCAGTCGGAGGCGCTCTGGGTGGTGGTGGAGCGGACCGAGAGGCTGTCGGCGATGTAGGCCTCGGCCACCGCGTTGGCGAGGAGCGCCGCGAGCTGCGGGTCGCGGTCGTCCACCTCGAGCTTCACGACGCGCGAGTCCTTGACCGGCAGGACCTTGAGCCGGTCCTGCAGCAGGTCGGCCGGGTCGAGCTTGCGCCGCACCTCCTCGCGCTTGGCCTCGTCGAGCCCCTCGATGCCGAGGAAGGCGTCGTTCGCCTTGAGCCCCAGCTTCTCCACCACCCGCTGCGCCACGGCGCGGCTGGTGATCACCTTGTACTGGGTCTCGTAGTACTCCTTGGAGTACCAGTAGCCGCCGGTGCCGGTGTCGACCACGTCCTGCACCTGCTCCTTGTCGAGCACGCGCGGGGCGTTGAGGTCGATGACCAGCGTGGCGGTGGCCGCGTAGACCTTGGTCTGGCGCAGCGTGAAGAGGAGCGTCAGGACCACCACCGCGGCGAAGACGGCGAGGATGGTCCAGCGGCGGCGCACGACCACGCGCCAGTAGGCGCGCAGGTCGAGCTCGTCGCCCTGCTCCGGAGCGGCGGCGTGGCCTTCGGGCTCGTGGGTCGGGGGCATCGGTGTCCTGGGAGCGGCGCGACCCGTGGGGCCGCGAAAACCGGCGTGAGTCTAGAGGCTTCGCGCCCCCGAGTCGAGGGAGGGGGGACTTCTCCGGCGCGCCGCCGCGCGTGTAGCATCGCGGCTCCTCCGTGCGCCCGCTCCGATCACCCGCCCGCACCGCCGCGTTCGCGCTCCTCGCCGCCACCATCGCCGGGAACGCGCTGGTGCGCGGCGGCGTCGACTGGCCCATGCAGGCCGGCTCGGCGGTGGCTTCCGCGCTCGCGCTCTTCCTGGCCGCGCGCGGGCGGCGGCGCCGGCCCGAGGAGGCCGGGGCGCGCCGCGAGGGGGCGGTGCCCTGGCTGGTGCTGGGGCTCGCCGCCGGCACGCTGCTCGTCGCCCTGCAGCTCGTGCCGCTGCCGCCCGGCCTGCTCGCCCTCCTCTCGCCGACGGGCGAGGGGGTGCAGCGCGCGGCGCTCGAGCCGCTCGGCCTCTACCCGGCCGCCCGGCCGCTCACGCTCGACCCGGGCGCCACCGCCCTCGAGCTCGCCAAGCTCGCCACCTGGACCTGCGCCGCCGCGGCCGCCGCGCTGCTCGGCGACTCGCGCGAGCGGCGCGAGCGGATCCTGAAGGCCATCGCCCTCTCCGGCGTGGCGGTGGGGCTCGCCTGCTACGGCGGCGCGCTCCTCGGGCTCGGGCGGCTCACCGAGTCGAAGGCCACCTTCGTCAACCCGACCCACCTCTCCTCCTTCCTGCTCCTCACCTGCTGGATCGCGCTCGGCTTCGGCCTGCGGGCGCGCGGGC
>DASTGK010000399.1:0-2535 GCA_035719085.1 Anaeromyxobacteraceae bacterium | reverse complement strand
GGTTCCGCGGCGGCGCCCCGAGCACCGCCTTCGGCCTGCAGGTCGCCAACCCGGACGCCGGCCTCCTCTACGTCTTCGCCCTCGCCTCGCTGGCGGTGTACGGCACCTCGCTCGCCGGCTGGGCCTCCAACAACAAGATGGCCCTGCTCGGCGGCGTCCGCGCCTCCTCGCAGATGATCAGCTACGAGGTCTCGCTCGGCCTGTCGCTCGTCGGCACCATGATGGCCTACCGCACGCTCCAGCTCGACGAGATGGTGGCGGCGCAGGGCCAGGCGGTGCTCGGCCTGGCGCCGGGCTGGGGGCTCCTGCTCCAGCCGGTCGGCTTCCTCATCTTCTTCGCCTCCGGCTTCGCCGAGACCAAGCGCGCCCCGTTCGACCTGCCCGAGGGCGAGAGCGAGATCGTCGGGTACTTCCTCGAGTACTCCGGCATGAAGTTCGGCATGATGTTCCTGGCCGAGTTCCTGGAGATCACGGTCTTCGCCGGCGTCATCACCGCCGTCTTCCTCGGCGGCTGGCACCCGCTCCCCATCGCCGGCTTCACCGAGTGGCTGCGGGCCAGCCTGCACCCGCTCGCCTTCGCCGGGGTCTGCGCCGGCACCTTCCTGGTGAAGATGATCGTGATGATGTGGCTGCAGCTCGTCATCCGCTGGCTGCTGCCGCGCTTCCGCTACGACCAGATCCAGCAGCTCTGCTGGAAGATCCTGCTGCCGGCGGCGCTCGCCAACATCTTCGTCACCGGCGCGGCCGTGCTCCTCGACCCGTCGCTCAAGCTGCTCGCCACCCTCGGGGTCATCACCATCGTCGTGGTCGCCGTGCTGGTCGGCGCGACGGGCAAGGCGCCCGCCGCCGCCGAGGCCGAGCCCCACGCCGCGGGACACTGACATGCCCTACCAGCTCGACAACCGGCCGCCCGACCTGCGCGAGCAGATGTACTTCCCGGAGATCATCCGGGGCATCGGCACCATCACCGCGCACTTCTTCCGCAACCTCTTCTTCTCGCGCTCGAGCGACCCGGACATCCTGGCCCGCAAGCGCGGCCTCGGGTACTCGGACAACGTCACGCTGCAGTACCCGGAGGAGAAGCAGCCCTACCCGCCGGGCTACCGCGGCCTGCACCGCCTGGTGCCGCGCGAGGACGGCAAGCCCCGCTGCGTCGCTTGCTACATGTGCGCCACGGCCTGCCCGGCCCAGTGCATCTACATCGAGGCGGCCGAGTACCCGGACGATCCGGTCGAGAAGTACCCGGCCGTCTTCGTCATCGACGAGCTGCGCTGCGTCGTCTGCGGCTTCTGCGTCGAGGCCTGCCCCAAGGACGCCATCCGCATGGACACGGGCGAGCACGCCGCGCCCACCTACACGCGCGAGGCGCAGGTGCTCGACCTGCCGAAGCTCCTGCGCGGCGAGCCGGTGAGCTACCAGGCCGACCCGTGGCTCAAGCGCGAGTCGCCCTCCATCCCGGCCGACAAGCTGGCCGAGATGAAGGCCGCCGCCCGGCCCTTCCCGTCGGTGGCCACCGACGAGTACGCCCAGACGCCGGGCTTCTCGGTGCGGGCCCTCGCGGCCGAGGCGCGCGAGCGGGCCGAGCGGGCGCGCCGCTAGCGGCCGCCGTCCGGCGGAGCGGGGGGCGGTCGTGGCCCTGGAGGCAGGCGGGCTGTCGCCGGCGCGGGCCGCCCGCCGCGCCGCCTGGCTCCTCGCCGCGCTCGTCCTGGCCGCGCTCCTCGTCGACCTCGGCCGGTTCCACCGGCTGGAGCACGGCGACTCGATCGTGCCGGTGCTGGTCTCGCTCCAGCGCTGGACCCCGTTCTACTGGGACCAGGAGCGGTACGGCATGCTCGTGCCGCTCGTCGCGCTGCCGGTGCGCGACCCGCTCTGGAACCTCCTCCTGCAGCGCGGGCTGCTCGTGCTCTCGGGGCTCGGCGCGGTGGCGCTCCTCGCTCGCCACGTGCTCCCCGAGCGCGACTGGCCGCTCGCCGGGGCGGTGGCGGCGGCCGGGCTCGTCGCCGCGGCGCCGGCCGGCTGGGCCTTCGAGTACCTGGGCGACCAGCCCTACGGCCTCTCCCTGGCGCTCGCGCTCCTCGGCCTCGCCGTGGCCGAGCCGGGGCCGCCCGTGCCGGCCGGCGCCGGCGGCCCCGCGCGTCCGGGGCGCCGGTCCCCGTGGCGCGTCGCGGCCGGGCTCCTCCTCGTCCTCCTGGCCCACTGGGTCAACGCCGCCACCGGCGTCCTCCTGGGGGCGCTGGCCGTGGTGCGCGCCGGCGAGGAGCTCCTCGCCGAGGGGGCCGACCGCGGGCGGGTGCGCGGCCGGCTCCTCGTCGACCTCGGGCTGCTCGCGGCCGGGCTCCTCGCGGCGCAGGCGGCGCTGCGGCTCCAGCCGATCCTCACCGGCACCCCCTCCCGCCTGGCGGAGGGCTTCCTCCCGCCCGCCGGGTGGCCGGCCGCCTGGGCCACCATCGCCGGCCGGACCTGGGACGAGGCGGGCCCCTGGCTCGCCGGCCTGGCGGCCGCGGCGGCGGCGGGCGCGGCGCTCCTCTCGCTGCC
>DASTGK010000398.1:0-2559 GCA_035719085.1 Anaeromyxobacteraceae bacterium | reverse complement strand
GAGGGGCTGGCGCTCGGGGCGCGGCTCGGCGGCGCCTGGCTCGAGGCGCTCGGCCGGCTCAACCGTCCGCGAGCCGCCGCACCAGCGCCCGCAGCGCGCCGGCCTCGAACGGCTTCTCCAGCGTCCGGCCGGGCCAGCGCTCGACGAAGCGGCGCGCCTCGTCGGTGAAGGCGCCGCCGGTGACGAAGCCGCAGCGGGCGGCCAGCTCCGGCCACCGGGCGGCGAGCGCGTCGTGGAAGGCCATGCCGGTGAGCCCCGGCATCATGAGGTCGCAGAGCGCCGCGTCGTAGCGGGCGCCGCCCTCGAGCCGCGACAGCGCCTCGCGCGCGTCGGCGAGCCCGTCGATCTCCACCTCGGGCTGGAGGAGCCGCGCCACGGTGGCGAGCACCAGCGGCTCGTCGTCGACGACCAGGACCCTCCGGCGCCGCCCCGCGCCGCCGGCGGGCTCTGGGGCCGGCGCCTCGCCCGGCTCCGGCGGCGCCGCCGGCAGCTTGACGCGCACCAGGGTGCCGCGGCCCGGCTCGCTCTCGAGCTCGATGTCGCCGCCGTGGGCCGAGGCGATGGCGTGGCAGACCGGCAGGCCGAGCCCCGAGCCGGCGCCTGGGTCGCGCGTCGTGAAGAAGGGGTCGAAGACCCGCGGCAGCACCTCCGGCGGCATGCCGCGGCCGGTGTCGCGCACCTCCAGCACCGCCAGACCCGCCTCGGCCCGGGTGGTGACGCGGATGGCGTGGGCGTCCCCCTGGCCCGCCGGGATGGCCTGGATCGCGTTCATGAGCAGGTTGACCACGAGCTGGACGAGCCGCCCCGCCTCGCCGCGCACCGGCGGCGAGGCGGCGTCTTCCCGCTCGAAGCGGGCCCGGTGGCGCAGCTCGTTCATGACGAGCGCCGCCGCCCGGTCGACCACGTCGGGCAGGGCGACGGGGCCGCCCCCGGCGTCGCGCGGCGTCACGAAGGCCTGCAGCCCCTGCACCACGTGGCGGATCCGGTCGGCGCCGGTGCGGGCGTCGGCCAGCGCGTCGCCCACCTCGGCGGCCACCTCCGGCGGCAGCGCCAGCCCGGCCAGCACCTCGCCCAGGAGCTCCAGGTTGGCGCGCACGTAGGTGAGCGGGTTGTTGATCTCGTGGGCGACGCCGGCCGCCAGCGTGCCGAGCGAGCCGAGCCGGTCGGCCTGGGCCAGCCGCTTCTCCAGGGCGGCCCGCTCCTGCGCCTCGCGCCGCCGCCGCTCCTCGGCGCGGCGCGCCTCGACGAGGCTGGCGCAGGCCGCGAAGAAGGGGCCGAGCCGATCGACCAGCGGCGCCTGGTAGCCCCCGATCCGGTTGGCGAGGCAGACCGCGCCCACCAGCCGCTCGCCGGCGGTGAGCGGGACGCCCAGGAAGCTGCCGATCTCCGGGTGGCCCGGCGGCAGCCCGCCGCGCCGCGGGTCGCTGGCGGCGTCGTTGGCGATGACCGTCGCGCCGGTGGTGACGACGGCGCCGAAGAGCGTCCGCAGGTTGGTGAAGTCGACGCCGGCCGCCGCCCGCTCGCGCAGCCAGCTGCGGGTCGGCTCGCTCCAGGCGAGATCGGTGACGGCGTGGACGCGCAGGAGCGGCGCGCCCTCCGGGCCGGTCACCACCTCGCCGGCGAAGCCCAGCTCGCTGCGGGTCAGCTGGATGGCGAGGCCGAGCATCCGCTCGTAGACGCCGTGCGGATCGCCGGCGATGAACTCGCCCTGCACCGAGGCGATGGCGTGCAGCAGGTCGGTGGCCTCGTGCAGCGACTCCTCGGCGAGCCGCCGCTCGGTGACGTTGCGGACCACGTGGACGGTGTCGCCCTGGGCGGTGGCCACGACCCGGTCCTCGAAGACCTGCCGGCCGCCGCGCAGCGGCAGCTCGTACTCGACCCGCTGCAGCTCGCCGGTCTGGCGCGCCCGGGCCGCGGCGTCGAGCAGCGCGCCCGCCACCGCCGGAGGCATGACGTCGCGCACGCGCCGGCCCAGGAACTGCTCCGGGGGCAGCGCCAGGTCGTGGCGCCCGCCCTGGAACTCGAGGAAGACCTCGTCGGCGCCGACGCGGAAGTACATGTCGGGCAGCGCGGACACCAGGTCCGCGCCGCCGCCCACCCGCCCTGCTCCCCCCGGATCGGCCATGCGGGGGAGGAGTGTAGCCCCCGGACGGACAGACGGTGCGTCTTTTTCACGGGGAGTCGACCCAGACCCGGACGAAGGGTCAACCACGACTCGCACAGGCGGCGCCACTCAGAGGAGGACGAGGCCGCGGCGCGCCGCCACCACGATCGCCTCGGCGCGGGTGGCGGCCCCGAGCTTGCCGAGGATGGCGTTGACGTGGAACTTGGCGGTGTGGTCGGAGACGCCGAGGCGCGCCGCGATCGCCTTGTTGCCGAGCCCCTCGGCGAGCAGCGAGAGCACCTCCCGCTCGCGCGGCGTGAGCGGCTCCCCCGCCGCCGGGGCGGGGGCGCGGAGCCAGCCGCCGGCCAGCGAGGGCTCGAGCACCAGGAGCCCCTCGGCGGCGGCCCGGAGGGCGGCGGCCAGCGCCGGGCCGCGCGCGCCCCGGTCGACCAGCC
>DASTGK010000397.1:0-23769 GCA_035719085.1 Anaeromyxobacteraceae bacterium | reverse complement strand
GAGGACCGGCTCGACGATCTCGCCGAGCCGGGCGCGCCGCAAGGCGGCCCCGACGCGCCGCCGCTGGCGGCGGCCCGCACCGAGCTCGCCGCCATCCAGGCCGGCTGGGCCGGCGTGCCGAAGGCCGTGGAGGCGGGCGATCTCGAGGGCGGCGTGACGAGCGCCCGCGCCCTCCGGGAGCGCGCCACCGCCCTGCTCTGGCGCGTCGGCGTCCGCTGAGCGGGCGGCGGCGGCTCGCCGCGGCGCCATCAGGCGGTGCCGGCGCGGCGGTACGCCTCCAGCTTGCGCCAGAGCGTGTTGCGGGCGATGCCGAGCACCCGGGCCGCCTCGGCCTGCCGCCCCTCGCAGGCCGCGAGGACCGCGAGGAGGTGCTCGCGCTCCACCTCGGCGAGCGACCGGCGCACCGAGCCCGGCGGCCGGTCCGGCGCGGCCGAGGGGCGGCGCACCGGCTCGGGCAGGTGATCCAGCTCCACCAGCTCCCCGCGCGCCAGGGCCGCGCCGTGCCGGACGGCGTTCGAGAGCTCGCGCACGTTGCCGGGCCAGGGGTGGCGGAGCAGCGCCGCCTCGGCCTCGCGCGAGAAGGCGCGCGCCGGGCGCCCCTCCAGCTGCAGGAGCTGGCGCGCCAGCGGCATGACGTCCTCCCGCCGCGCCCGCAGCGGCGGCAGGGCGAGCGAGAAGACCTGCAGCCGGTAGTACAGGTCCTCGCGGAAGCGCCCCTGCTCGACGAGCGCCCGCAGCTCGTGGTGGGTCGCCGCCAGCACGCGCACGTCGACCGCCGCGGCGCGCGTCGCCCCCACCCGCCGCACCTCGCCGTCCTGCAGCACCCGCAGCAGCTTCACCTGGAGCGCGAGGGGCAGGTCGCCGATCTCGTCGAGGAGGATGGTCCCGCCGTCGGCCTCCTCGAAGAGCCCCGCCTTGTCGGCCACCGCGCCGCTGAAGGCGCCGCGCAGGTGGCCGAACAGCTCGCTCTCCATCAGCTCGGCCGGCAGCGCGCCGCAGTTGACCGCCACGAAGGGCCGGCCGGCGCGGGGGCTGGTGGCGTGGAGCGCGTGGGCCAGCACCTCCTTGCCGGTGCCGGTCTCGCCGAGCAGGACGATGGGCGCGTCGGACGCGGCCATGGCGGCCGCGCTCGCCAGCACGGCGCGCATGGCCGGGCTCTCCGCCACCATGCGGCTGCAGCGCCGCAGCCCGTCGGGCGGCTGGCGCAGCCGGCAGGACTCGCAGAGCTCGGCGCCGCCGTCGAACGGCGCACGGCAGCGGCTGGTCGTCGGGTGCTCTCCCACGTGGCCTCGCTCGTTCCAACCGTTCCATCGTAGAGCGGCGGCGCGGCCGCGGCTGCGGGTCCGAAGGGATGGCCCGTCGGCGGCGTGGCAACTTGTCACCTGGGTTTGCGCGGGGTTGGGAGCCGCCGGTGCGGGCCGCGGCGCCGCTCGGGGCGTCCGGCCCGCGGGGCATGCGCGCTGCACCAGGGTGGAGCAGCAGCCCACTCGCCTCTCCCGGAGGGAACCATGAAGCAGCTCACCTGGCTGTTCCCGATCCTGCTCGGCCTCGCGCCGGCGACCGCCCCGGCGGCCGTGCTCGTCCCGCTCCAGGCCAACGTCATCAAGAACCCGGCGGAGGCCGGCGTGCCGGTCTACCCGCGCAACTACCCCGTCACCCAGACCTTCAACCTCGTGGCCAAGGAGGTGGTGGCCGAGATCGACGCCGGCGACACCGGCGCCGTGCCGCCCGTGGCCGCCCGCCGCTACCTCTTCTGGACCTTCGCCGAGCTCGGCAGGCCGGCCACCGTGCCCGGCCCGATCCTGCGCGTCATGAAGGGGGACACCGTCGTCATCAACCTGACCAACGAGCTCTTCAGCCCGATCTCGGGCAACCTCGAGCCCCACAACATCGACTTCCACGCGGCCATGGGGCCGGGCGGCGGCGCCGCCGTCACCAACGTCGCGCCGGGCCAGACCGCCACCCTGACCTTCAAGGCGACGCGCGCCGGCGCGTACATCTACCACTGCGCCGGCGAGGGCAAGCCCTGGGAGCACGTGGCGCACGGCATGTACGGCATGATCGTGGTCGAGCCGAGCGGCGGCCTGCCGCCCTTCGACCGCGAGTTCTACGTGGGCCAGGGCGAGTGGTACCTCGGCGCCACGCCGGTGACCGCCGCCGACCCGGCCAACGTGACCGGCGGCGCCGCCGACTACTTCGACCTGGACGACGCGGCGGCCGACGAGGAGCGCCCCAACGTCTACAGCTTCAACGGCCACAAGACCGCGCTCGTCGCCAACCCGCTGCGCGCCACGCAGAACGACCGCGTCCGGATCTTCTTCGTGAACGGCGGCCCCAACAAGATCTCCAACTTCCACGTCATCGGGCAGATCTTCGACAAGGTGGCCGTGGGCGCGCCGCGCACCAGCGTCATGAACGAGGAGACCATGGCGGTGACGCCCGGCTCGGCGGCGATGTTCGAGCTCGACGCCTTCGTGCCGGGCCGCTACGTGCTCGTGGACCACGCGCTCTTCCGCGTGCCCAAGGGGGCCGGCGGCTACCTGCAGGTGGCGCCGCTCGTCCCGGGCGTCTGGCCGACCAAGATCTACGCCCCGCCCGCCTGGTAGCGCCGCGCGGCCAGGTCGCGGCGCGCCAGGGGACGCCCGGTGCCCCTCCAGGCCGGGCGTCCCCGCTCACCGCCGCCGCGCTCCGCGGGCCCCGGGGGCGCCGCCGCGCCTACAAGAGCTTGTGCGGCATGCTCTCGCGCCAGCCGCTCGGCGTGATGAGCACGTAGTTGAGCTTGCGCTGCAGCTCCTTGATGGTCTGGCTGCCGGCGTAGGTGAGGCCGGAGCGCAGGCCGCCGACGAGGTCGGCCAGGATGGCGTCCTCGTCCTCGCGGTAGGGCACGGTGACCGCCACCCCCTCGGCCGTCTTCCACTCGGCCAGGCCGCCGTGGTGCTCGTCGGCCACCTCGCGGCTCGCCATGCCGCGGTAGGCCTTCACCCAGCTCCCGTCGGCCGCCTGCGTCCGCTCGCCCGGCGTGGGGCGCGTGCCGGCCAGCAGGCCGCCGATCATGACGAAGTCGGCGCCGAAGGCGAGCGCCTTCACCACGTCGCCCGCGAAGCGGATGCCGCCGTCGGCCACGATGGAGCGGTCGCAGCGGGCGCAGTCCTGGATGGCGGTGAGCTGCGGCACGCCGTGGCCGGTCTTGACCCGCGTGGTGCAGACGCTCCCCGGCCCGATGCCCACCTTGACGAGGTCGGCGCCCACCGACGCCAGGTAGTCGGCGCCGGCGTAGGTGGCCACGTTGCCGGCCATGATGCAGGCCTCCGGCAGCATCTCGCGCAGCCGCTTGAGCGTCTTGCCGACGTAGCGGGCGTGGCCGTGGGCCACGTCCACCACGAAGTAGGAGGCGCCGGCGTCGCGCAGCGCCTCGGCGCGCTCGAGCTCCTCGTCGGAGGTGCCCACCGAGACGAAGACCGGCCCGGCGCAGCGCCGGTACTCCTCCACGTTCCGCTCCACGGAGAGCATGCGGTGGAGGACGCCGATGCCCCCCTTGCCGCCGATGAAGTTGGCCATGGCCGACTCGGTGACCGTGTCCATGTTGGCCGTCATCACCGGGAGCTTCAGCGACAGCTTCCCGGAGCGGTCGGTCATCGAGGTGTCGACGTGCTGGCGCGACTCGTAGTGGTTGTAGGCGGGGACGAGCAGCACGTCGTCGAAGGTGATGGCTTGGCGCATGGCGGGCTCCTTGTGGCGCTGCCCCCATCGACTGCACCGAACCGGCCGCGGCCGCAAGCCTTTCGATCGGCGTGGCCGGCGCCGGCCCGGGCGCCGGGGCCGGGCCGCCCATGCCAAGATCGCCGGCCCATGCTCGCCGCCTACGTCTCCGGCCACGGCTTCGGCCACCTCACCCGGCTCTGCGAGGTGCTCCGCGAGGTCCGGGCCCGCGCCCCGGGCCTGCCGATGGCCCTCACGGGCGCCGCCGAGCCGGCCCAGGCGGCGCTGGCGGCGCGGGCGCTCGGTCCGGGCGTCGAGCTGCGGCCGGTGGCCTGCGACGCCGGCCTGGCGCAGCGCGACGCGCTCGTCATCGACGAGGCGGGGTCGGCGGCCCGCTGCCTGGAGCTGGAGCGGACCTGGGAGGCGCGGCTGGAGACGGAGGCGGCCTTCCTGCGCGCCCGCGGCGCGCGGCTGGTGCTCGCCGACGTGCCGCCGCTCGCCTTCGCCGCGGCGGCGCGGGCCGGGGTGCCGTCGATCGCCCTCGCCAACTTCGGCTGGGACGACGTCTACCGCCACCTCGCGGCGCGCCAGCCCTCGCTCGCCGCCTCGGCGGAGCGGGCCGCGGCCGCCTACGCCACCGCCGCGCGCTGCCTGGAGCTCCCCTTCGCCACCGGCCTCGAGGCCTTCCGCCGCCGGACGCCCGTGGGGCTCGTGGCGCGCCGGCCCCGCGTGGCGCGCGAGGAGGCGCGGCGCCGGCTCGGGCTCGAGGGCCGCCCGGCGGTGCTCCTCTCCTTCGGCGGCGTCGGGCTGCCCGGGCTCGACCGGGCGCGGCTCGCGGGGCTCGAGGGCCTGCGGCTCCTCTGGCCCGACGAGCTCTCCGGGGCGCGGCTCGACGCGCTCGGGCTCGACTACCCGGACGTCGTCGGCGCCGCCGACGCGGTGGTGACCAAGCCCGGCTACGGCATCGTCTCCGACGCCGTCGCCGCCGGGACGCCGCTCGTCTACACCGAGCGGGGCGACTTCCCGGAGTACGAGGCGCTGGTGCGCGAGATGGTGCGGCTCGTGCCGTGCGCCCACGTCTCCAACGCCGACCTCCTGGCCGGCCGGCTCGAGGCGCCGCTCCGCGCGGTGCTCTCCCAGCCGCGCCCTCCGCCCCCCGAGATCGGGGGCGCCGGGCGCGCGGCGGCGCTCGTCCTCGAAGCGCTCGCCGCGTCGCCGGCGTGATGGGCGGGCCGGCGCGCGGAGGCGCCGGCCGGGCCGTCACACCGCCTGGATGGCCGCCAGCACCTCGGGGAAGAGCGCGTCGGCCGAGGTGGCGGCGCTCACGGTGCGCACCTTGCCCGGCGGGAGCTTGGAGACCTCCTCCAGGTAGATCTGGCGCTGCTTCGTCACGTCGGCCGGCTCGAAGAGCCCCTTGAGACGCGGCCCCAGCTCCTTGAGCGCCGTCTCCGGCGAGATGTCCACGAAGACCGTCAGGTCGGGGACGATCTCGCCGCCGGCCGCCAGGCCGCGGGCGCGCGCCTCCAGCACGTTCAGGTCCTCGCGGAACCAGTCGTGCCCCTTGAGCTGGGCGTAGGCGATCGAGCAGATCGTGAAGTTCTTGCAGAGCACGATCTTGCCCTCGGCCATCTTGTCGCGCGACACCGAGCAGACGCGGGCGCGGGAGGCCAGCTCGAAGAAGAAGTCCGGCTCGAAGCGGCCGTAGCGCCAGCTGGCGTCCAGCTCGCCGGCGCCCATCAGGCGGGCGCGGCCGCTGTCCGGGCTGTCGAGCTCGTAGACCTCGCGCCCCTGGGCCACGAGCGCCTCACGCACCTTGCCGACCAGGTCGACGATGAGCCGGCCGGAGCCGTAGATCCCCTCGAAGACGATGAGCTTGCCCTTCTTCATCTGCTGCTCCTTTCAGAGGACGGCCTCGAGGGCTTCGCTGGTCCGGGCGCGGCGCTCGCGCTCGACTTCCTTGGGGTCGATCTCGACGAACTTCTCGTCGGGCGTCACCTTGAAGAGCGGCTGCCCCTTCTGCACGATGGTCCCCTCGCCGCCGGTGATGACGATCTTCTCGATGGTGCCGGCGAAGGGCGCGCGCACGGTGTTGAACATCTTCATCACCTCGACGATGTAGAGCGGCTGCCCCTTGTCGAAGTGCATGCCCTCCTGGACGAAGCGCGGGCGGCCCGGCGCCTCCTGCCCGTAGTACATGCCGCCGCAGACGGCCACGATCTCGTCGGCCTTGGTCACCGGCGGAGGCACGAGCACCTTCTTCATCCGCGCCTGCAGGTCCGGATCGTTCAGGTAGGCCGGGATGGTGACGTCGAGGTTCTCCTCGACGCGGAAGTCGAAGAACTTCACCCGCTCGGCGATCATGAAGAGCAGGCCGAGCAGCTCGTTGCCCGCCTCGTACCCGGCGTGGGCGGCGCGGATGCGCCCCCAGGTCTCGGCGTCGTAGCCGCCCTGCGGCTTCTCCGCCTTCAGGATCTCGGCCAGCTTGTAGAACTCCTCGCGCTGCAGGCCGAAGGTCTTGCGCAGCTCGGCGTAGAAGCGGATGGCCTTCTGCAGGAGCTCGTTGTCGTGGCTCCAGATGACCTCGGCCGCCGGCTTGGCGCGGTCGAAGGCCATGTTGAGGTACTCGTACGTGTCGTTGAGCACGCCGAGCGGGTTGCGGATCCAGACGATCCGGCCGTCCCGGAGCTCGTAGTTCTTCCGGTTGAGGCTGAGCCAGCCGGCGAACAGGTGCGGGTCCTCGAGCAGCCGGTCCATGGGCCGGGTGAGGAGCGTCCCCTTCCGGTCGAGCACCTCGCCGATGGCCTTGGCCATGCCCGGGTCGTCGGGGTGCTCGGCGGCGGCGCGCTTCACGTACTGCTTCTTCATCTCCAGGAAGGCGAAGACGGTGTCGAGCTTGCTCGCCTCCTCCTTGAGCTGGCCCACGAGCGTCAGGTACGGCACGACGAAGCGCGTGGTGGGCTTGGCCATCACGTTCTGGCCGATGAACCAGTTGACCAGGCCGTAGTGGAACTCGAGGTTGGTGGCGACGTTGTTGCCGCGCAGGCTGGTGCGGGAGAGCACCCTGGCGAGGTGCTGGTAGCTCTCGAGCCGCGCGTCGCCCTTGGTGAGCAGGAGCGCGATGTTCGAGTCGTAGGCGCCGGCCACCCGGTACCGCATGAACATGCCGGTGTCGGGGTTGACGAGGCTGATGCCCTGGTCGTCGCGGATCTCGCCCTCGATGGGCTTCGACCAGAAGCGGATGACGCCGCCGGCGTGGGGCGAGAGCGAGGCGTCGGTGGCGTTGAGCCGGGCCTCGGCGCTGGCGCCGAAGCGCGGGATGCGGCGCGGCTTGGGGAGCCGCTTCTTGTGGCGCGCCAGGAGCGCCATCGCCTCCACCAGCGACTCGACCACGAAGGTGTCCTTCGGATCGTCGGGGTTGGCGAACTCCAGGCTGTAGCAGAGCTCGGTGACCCGGTGCTCCACCTGGATGCGGGTGTTGACCTCCATGAAGTAGTAGCGGTCGCGGTCGACGATGCACTCGAAGGTCGAGGCCGAGTCGAGGCCGACCGCCTCGCCGAAGCGGGCGGCGTCGTCCTCCATCCGCTTCAGGATCTCGAGGTCGGTGGCCAGGGAGCGGGCCTCGGCCGCGCGGCCGGCCTGCTTGGCCGCCTCGATGGCCCGGGCCAGCCCCTCCTGCGTCACCGAGATCTCGAGCAGCTTCTGCTCGTGCATCTGCAGCGAGCAGTCGCGGCCGCCGAGCGAGACGCACCAGGCGCCGTTGCCGAGCAGCTGGATCTCGTTGTGGCGGGTCTGCTCGATGTTGAGCTCGATGAGGACGTTCTTGTTGTCGCCGACGCCGGTGGCCTTGACCTCGGAGAGCACCTCGCGCACCAGGGCCGGGGCCTCGGCCGCCGCCGCGGCGATGGCCTTGGCGTCCGGGTTGCGCTCGGTGAGGAGCGAGGCGCCGAGGATGCGCTGCCCCTTGCCGCCGCCGCCGATGGCCTTCAGGCGCACCCGGCTCGCCGGGTACTCCTTGAACATGGCGGCCACCTCGCGCTCCACCTGGGCGCCGAGGTCGTCGATGGAGAAGAGGTCGATCCCCTTGGCGTAGGAGGCCATGAGGACGTGGTCGGCCAGCTCGGCCAGCGTGAGCTTCTGGTCGCCGAGCACCTTGGGGTCGCAGGCCAGCCCCTCGGCCTCGACGAGCGCCAGCAGCTTGGCGCGCGTCCCGTGCTTGGCGAGCAGGGTGCGGGCGGTCACGTCGTTGATGCCGGGCGTGACGCTGACCTTCACCTCGAGGGCGGTGCGCTTGGCCTCGTCCTTCTTGCCGGCGCGCGCCTGGGTCACCGAGTTGGGGCCGATGAAGGAGAGGCCGGCCCGCTCCAGCGTGGCGACGAACTCCTCGTCCTCGGCCATGAAGCCGTACCCGGCGAAGACCGAGTCGTAGCCGTTGTCGCGGGCGATCTGGACGATCTGGTTCATCCGCTCGAGCCGCTCCTCGCGGCTCGCCCCGGTGTAGTCGGGGACGCGGTGGATGCGGGCGTTGTCGGTGAGCTGGCGCAGCTCCGGCGCCAGCGCGTTCGGGTAGACGATGGAGTCCTTCTCGGAGAGCAGGATCCCGTAGTGGGTGATCCCCATCTCCTCGAAGACGTCCATGGCCTCCTTGCGGATGGGGCCGCGGCAGACGATGAGCGGCTTCAGGTCGGTGCAGGCGAAGGAGCGCACCCAGGCCGAGGCGGCGTTCGCGAGCCGGCGGTCCCGGTGGATGAGCGGGTTGTTGCGGTAGAGGTCGACAGGCTGTGCCATCGGTTCGGTCTCCGGGGGGCGGCCGTGGATCAGTGGAACTCGCGCTGCGGACCGGTCATGGGCGCCGGCTGGTAGTGGCGCAGGAAGAAGCTCATGTTCTCGCAGAGCACCTGGCGCAGGTCGGTGGGCATGACCAGCGAGGAGATGGAGCCGAGCGCGAGCCCCTCCTTCGGGTTCATCAGCTCCCGCTCGTACCGCTGGTTGAGGGCCCCCTCCTGCTGCTTGAGCCACTCGCCGGCCTCGCGCTCGGCGTCCTTCTTGGCGTCCTTGCCCTCCATGCCGGCGGCGGTACGCTGCTCGGTCCCCTTCCGCACCATGTCGGCGGCGGCGGCGCGCACCTTCTTGAGCTCGTCCTTGTAGACGAACTCCTTGCCGGCCGGCCCCATGACGGCGAGGCGCGTGGTCGGCAGCGCCAGCACCAGGTCGGCGCCGGTCGGGTAGTTGTTGTACGAGGCGTAGGCGCCGCCGAAGGCGTTGCGCAGGATGAGCAGGATGCGGGGCGTGCGCACGTCGACGATGGCGTCGAGCATGGAGCGGCCCGCCTGCACGATGCCGCGCGCCTCCTGCTCCCGGCCCGGGAGGAAGCCGGTGGTGTCCTCCATGAAGATGATGGGGACGTTGTAGAGGTTGCAGAAGCGGACGAACCTGGCGATCTTCAGCGCCGTGTCGCAGTCGATCTGGCCGGAGCCGACGGCGCTGTTGTTGGCCACGAAGCCGACCACGTTGCCGCCGAGGCGGCCGAAGGCGGTGACGCACTCACGGGCGCGCTCCGGCTGCATCTCGAAGTAGTCGCCGTAGTCGCAGACCTGCTGGATGATGATCGACACGTCGAACGGCGTGTTGAAGCCGGTCGGCGAGTTGAAGGCCTTCTTGAGGAGCGTGTTGATCTCCCAGGTCTTCCGGTCGATCGGGTCGCTGGTGGGCTGGAAGGGCGGGGCCACGCCGTTGTTGTCCGGGAGGTAGCCGAGCAGGCGGACCGCCTGGCGCAGCGCGGCCAGCTCGTCGGCCACGGTCAGGTCGGCCACGCCGGAGGCGCCGTGCACCTTGGGGCCGCCCAGCTCCTCGGGGGTGATGTCCTCGCCGAGCACCGACTTCACCACGCCCGGCCCGGTGAGGCCGAAGAAGGTGTCGTTCGGCTGGATGACGAAGCTGCCCTGCCGCGGCAGGTAGGAGCCGCCGCCGGCGTTGAAGCCGAACATGCACATGATCGACGGGACCACGCCGCTGATGCGGCGCAGCGCCGTGAAGGCCTCGGCGTAGCCGTCGAGGCCGCCCACGCCGGCGGGCACGAAGGCGCCGGCCGAGTCGTTCATGCCGATGAGCGGCATGCCCCGCTCGCCCGCCATGCGGAAGAGGCGGGCCAGCTTGCTGCCGTTGGTGGCGTCCATCGAGCCGGCGCGGACGGTGAAGTCGTGGCCGTACACCGCCACGTCGCGGCCGCCGATGTCGAGCACCGCGGTGACGAGCGAGGCGCCGTCGAGGTTCTTGCCCCAGTTCTGGTAGAGCACGTTGGGCGGCTTGGCGCTCAGCACGCGCAGCCGCTCCCAGACCGTCATCCGCTTCTTCAGGTGCTGCTTCTCGATCTGGTCGATCGCGACCGAGCGGATCGGCCGCTGGATCAGGTCGTACCCCTCCTTCATCGCCTCCTCGTACGGGCCGGCGGCGCGGGAGATCTCGCCCGGGATGTTGAACTCCACCTTCTCGGGCGGATCGAGCGGGTTGGTGAGGGTCGGCTTGATCGGCTTCGTGGACATTCGTGCGTTCCTTTGCAGAAGGTGCAGCTGCCGTTTCTCGAAGCGTGCGGCCCCGCCCCGGCGCGCAGGCCGGGGCGACCAGGTAGTCGAGCGGATAGGTCAGTTAACCCGCATGGTTGCGTCGACTCCTCCAGCGGCGAAAGGCGAAGCGGGCATCCTGACAATGCCGCCGTTCGGAGGCAAGACCTTCCGGGGCGTGCACGCGTCCCTTTCGGGTGATTCGACGTGCGCGCGGCCTGGACGCGCCGCGCCAATTCGCGGCGTTCAGGCCGAGACAATCCTTTGCGCGCCGAGGCGCCGAAGGCGGCCCGACCGGACGATCCGGCCGGACCGCCCCGGGTCTCCTCGATGCTCGCCGGCTAGTGCTTGGCGGCGCCGGCGGCGCCGAAGCCGGTCTGCGCCCGCACGAACTGGTCCTCGAACGCCAGCAGCTCCTCGCGCGCCCGCGCCGAGGCGTCGAGCTTCGAGACCACGATGGCGAGCAGGAAGGCCACCGGCATGGCGAAGAGCGCCGGCTGGTCGTACGGGAAGATCGCCGCCGGGTTGCCGAGGACGGCCACCCAGACCGACTTGGAGAAGAGGACGAGCAGCACCGCCGAGACCAGGCCGCCGTAGCCGCCGGCCAGGGCGCCGCGGGTGGTGAGGCCGCGCCAGTACATGGAGAGGATGAGCACCGGGAAGTTGGCCGCCGCGGCGACGCCGAAGGCCAGCCCCACCATGAAGGCCACGTTCTGCTTCTCGAAGAGGATGCCGAGGCCGATGGCCACGATCCCGAGGCCGATGGTGGCGAGCTTGGAGACGCGGATCTCCGCCTCCTCGGTCGCCTTCCCCTTCTTGATGACCCGCGCGTAGAGGTCGTGCGAGATGGCCGAGGCGCCGGCCAGCGCCAGGCCCGAGACCACCGCCAGGATGGTGGCGAAGGCCACCGCCGCCAGGAAGCCGAGCATCATGTTGCCGCCCACCGCCTTGGCGAGGTGCATGGCCACCATGTTGCCGCCGCCGACGAGCTTGCCGCCCACCGTCCCGCCCTCGAAGAACTGGGGGTCCTGGCCGACCACGAGGATGGCGCAGAGCCCCATGAGGAAGATGACGTTGAAGAAGTAGGCGACGAAGCCGGAGGCGAAGAGCACCGACTTGCGGGCCTCCTTGGCGTCGGTGACGGTGAAGAAGCGCATGAGGATGTGCGGCAGGCCGGCGGTGCCGAACATGAGCCCGAGGCCGAGCGAGACCGCGTTGACCGGGTCCTTGAGGAGCGGCCCGGGGGCCATGAGCTTGAAGCCGAGCTTGTGGACCGAGGTGGCCCGCTCCACCAGCGTGGCGTAGGAGAAGCCGAAGCGGCTCACCGCCAGCAGCATCACGATGGTGCCGCCGGTGAGCAGCATGCCGGCCTTGATGATCTGCACCCAGGTGGTGGCGATCATCCCGCCGAAGATGACGTAGACCATCATGAGCGCGCCGACCGCGATCACGGCCCAGTGGTAGTCGAGGCCGAAGAGCAGCTTGATGAGCTGCCCGGCGCCGACCATCTGGGCGATGAGGTAGAAGCAGACCACCGTGAGCGACGAGATGGCCGCCATGGTGCGCACCTTGCCCTGGTCGAGCCGGTACGAGGTGATGTCGGCGAAGGTGAACTTGCCGAGGTTGCGCAGCCGCTCGGCCATGAGGAAGAGGATCACCGGCCAGCCGACGAAGAAGGCGATCATGTACATGTAGCCGTCGAAGCCCTGCGTGTACGTCATGGCCGTGAGGCCGAGCAGGGTGGCGGCCGACATGTAGTCGCCGGCGATGGCGAGGCCGTTCTGGAAGCCGGTGATGCCGCCGCCCGCCGTGTAGTAGTCGGCGGCCGAGCGGGTGCGGTTGGCGGCCCACCAGGTGATGCCCATGGTGAGCGCCACGAACGCCACGAACATGCCGATGGCGTGGACGTTGAGGGGCTGCTTCTCGGTCTGGCCCTCGAGCGCGCCGCCGGCGAGGGCGAGCGCCGGGGCGAGGGCCACGAGCGCGGCGAGGAGGCGGCGCATCACCGGGCCTCCTTCGCGTCGCGGACGATCTCGGCGGTGAGCGCGTCGAACTCGCCGTTGGCGCGCCGCACGTAGAAGGCCGTCAGCCCCCAGAAGAAGACGAACATGAAGAGGCCGGCGGCGACGCCGACCGTGAGCATCGAGCCCTCCGCCACCGGCGTCCCGAGGAGCGCCGGCTGGAAGGCGACCAGCATGACGAAGCCGTAGAAGATGGTGAGGACGGTGATGGAGAGGGTCCAGGCGAACCGCCCGCGGCGGGCCACCAGCGCCTGGAACTTGGGGTTGGACCGCATCCGCTCGTACATCGCGCTGCTCATTGCGAGGCTCCTTCGTGGCGTCCCGGCACCGGGATTGGCGGCGGGGGGGCGTCGTTCGGGGGCCCTTGATCGTCGCGGCGGAGACTGACCGTGGGCGCGGCGGTGAGGCGAGCTGTCGTGTGGCGACGCGCCCTTGGCCGTCGCGGGGCGACTGGCGTGGGCGCGGGAGGAGCGCCGGATCTGGCCTGCTGCGACCGCGATCCGTGAAGCGTCCGACTCGAAGCTGGTGCGGGGCTACGTGCGCCAATGTGGCACGTCGCGCGCGCACTCGACAAGGGGGTGCGCGCACGAAATCGACGGCGCACGCAGAATGCGCTGATTGGCCGGTCGGCCGGTCGGCCGGGTGGCCGATTGGCCGGTCGGGTCAGGCGCCCGGCGCGGGCACCGGCCGGCGCGCCGGCAGCTTCACGAGCCCGGTGGCGAGCGCCGTGCCGGCCAGCACCACCGCGGCCCCCGCGATGGTCCGCGGCGTCACCGGCTCGCCCAGGAAGAGGGCGGCCCAGGCGAGCGCGAAGGGCGGGATGAGGAAGGTGACGGCGATGGTCCGGGCCGGGCCGACGGCGGCGATGAGCCGGAAGAAGAGGACGTAGGCCACGGCGGTGCACACCACGCCGAGCGCCGCCACCGATCCCCAGACCGACGCCGGGACGGGCGCCGAGGGCCAGAGGAGGAGCGCCGGCGGCAGGAGCAGGAGGGTCGCCGCCGCCTGGCTGCCGGCCGCCGCCGCCAGCGGGTCGACGCCCGAGAGGAAGCGCTTCGTGTAGCTCGCCGCCACGCCGTAGGAGAGCGTCGCCGCGAGCGCCGCCACCACGGCCAGGCCGGCGCCGCCCGGCTTGAAGGAGGCGCGCCCCCAGAAGAGGAGCGCGACGCCGGCGAAGCCGATGGCGAGGCCGAGGACGCGGCCCGGGTTGAGCCGGTCCTTCAGCCACAGGTGGGCGACGAGGCCGGCCCAGAGCGGCGAGGTGGCGTTCAGGATCGAGGCGAGCCCCGCCGTCACCGAGAGCGTGGCGAAGGCGAGCAAGCTGAACGGGACGGCCGAGTTGATCGCCCCGACGACGACGATGTGGACGAGCCGGCCGCGCAGCTGCCCGGCCCCGCCGCGCAGGGCGAGGACCGGCAGCAGGCAGAGGGCGGCGACGCCGACCCGCAGCGCCATGAGCGGGATGGGGCCGAGCACCGGCGCGGCGACGCGCATGAAGAGGAAGGAGGCGCCCCAGATGGCGGCCAGGACCACGAGCTCCAGGGTGTCGCGCTTGCCCACGGTGCACCTCCGCGGCACACCGGCCGCGGGCGCCGTCATACCTGCGGGGCGGTTGGGCTTCTAGCGGTATCCGCGCACGGGGGGCGTGCGTGGATGCACGACCCTGGCCCGGCGTGGCGCCGCCAGGCTCGAGCGGCCTCGCCTACACGCCCCGCAGCTTCACGGTCTTCCCGTGAAGGCGCGCGATCACCTCGACCTCACCGCCGAGGCCTTCCAGGTCGGAGCTCGCGGAGAGGGTGGCGCGTCCCCTTGAGCGCGCTCGAGTAGGGCTCACCGAGCCCGATCCCGGCCGCCTGCAGCAGCTTGACGACCTGAAGCAGGGCCTTCTGGTCCCTGTGGTCGAGGGCGCCGACCCACGCCTCGCACCAGACGGGCCGCTGGATCCGCGCCGACCGGACTCACTCCGCCCAACTCCTCAGCCGCGCGTCCACCTTCATTGCCAGGTCGTCCAGGGCACCCAGGAACGATTCTCGTGCGTCTGGCGAATCCCATGCTGGCCCACTTTCGCCTGCCAGTTCCTCGCGGGCCCGGACCACCGCGGTGAGGAAACCCCGAAGCTCCGCGCTCGGAGCTCCATCCAGCGACAGCAGCCTGATCCTCGGGGGCGTAGCCTTCTGGATCACGCTGGTGACGAAGGGGGTCGCCTTGGCGTCGAGGTGCCTGGCGATGGTCTGGACCGCGAGGTCAAAAGCCCACGTCGCCACCATCCACGATGTGTCCTCGTCGATGTCGATGCACCCTGACACGCGCTACCTCACGATCACGAAGCAACCCATTCCACCGAGCCCACTATAGATTCAGTTGCGATCCGGGCGTTGATCAACTCGGACTGAGCCTCGCCTGTCGCGCCGCCGAGCGCCGGCAGCCTCGCCCCCTACACGCCTCGCAGCTTCACGGTCTTCCCGTGAAGTGATCACCTCGACCCCACCGCCGAGGGCCTTCCACGTACCTCCGCAGCGTCGAGAGCAGGTGGTCATCACGCCGCTCCGCCCGTGACAGCTCCGACTGCTTCATCCTGGCCTCCTTGGCGGGTTGCTCCTGGGTCTCGCCGGCGGCCTGGCGGAGCTCGCGCAGGTTCATCTCGAGAAGCTCGCGCTCGGCGCGCCGCTCGGCCTCCGCGACCTCCTTGGGCGTGAAGAACCGCTTCTCGACGTCTTCCCACCGCCTGGTCTTCGCCTTCATCGCTTGAGCTCCTTCTCCCGCTTCGGGTCCTCTCCGACCGCCGCCGTGACGTCACCGACCGCGCGGCACATGAGCTCTACCTCATATGAGGCCGCGCTCATCGGAGCGTGCCTGCGTTGGCTAGGGTCACGAGACTGAACGCGCCCATTGGGCTGCCCAGCCTGGCTACGACCGCTCCGCGCCCGAGCGCACCCGGCAGGGCGGCGGAGAGGCGGCAGCGAGGGCGGTGGTTGCCAGGCAAACGCCGCAGCGGCAAGGCGGCGGGCTCTTGGCCCCGGCCGTCGACAGGGAGGCGCCTCAGCGGCACCGAGACGCCTCCGTGCGATCGGTTTACGGGTAACGCACGGCTCGCTCGGCGCGACCGCGGGTCGTCGCTGTCACCCCGCGGAGGTGCTGCCGGCAGCACGCTCGACCGAGGGATGACCCGAGCCGCGGGGTCGGCGTCGAGGCTCGCAGCATGCAGCGCGCGACGGGGCACACCCAACTGGGAGTAAATGCCTGCTTGACGCCCTGGGCTCGCGATTCGACCTCGGCGCGCGGCGCGCCGCGAGGATGGCCTCTGCGAGCGTGCAGCGGGCCGCGGAGCCCACGCACCGGCGGACCAGGGCTGGCGCGGCACCCGGGCCGCGCGGCGGCGCTGGCGGGGCGGCCAGGGGCCTTCCTGGAGGGCTCGAATCCTCGTGGTACCCATGGTGGATGACACCGGAGGTGCACACCATGCCCGCCACCGCTCCCGCCCTGCTCGCCGACGCCGCCCTCGCCCATCGCCTCGCGGAGCTGGCCGGCGACGAGCGCGCCGTCCAGGTCGAATTCCTCCTCCACCTCGCGGAGTACGATCGGCGCGAGGCCTGGCTCGCGGCCGGCCACGGCTCGCTCTGGAGCTACTGCCGCAGCGCCCTCCACCTGCGCGAGGGCGCCGCCTGGCGCCGGATCCAGGCCATGCGAGTCCTCCGCCGGCTGCCGGAGCTCGCGGAGCCGCTCCGCTCCGGGATGCTCTGCCTGACCACCGTGGCCCTCCTCGACCCGGTCCTCACCGAGGCCAACGCCGCCGAGCTCGTCGCGCGGACCGCCTACAAGTCGAAGGCCGAGGTGGAGGCGCTCGTCGTCGCCCTCAAGCCTCGCAGCGCGCCCAGGGACGGCGTGCGCCGCCTGCCCGAGCGCCGCGAGGCCGCTACCGCTGCGTCGCTGCCGCTCCCGGCGCCCGAGCGCCCCGAGCCCGAGGCGATGGGTGCACCTCCGGTGCTCGCGGCGGCGCCTGCGCCTGCGCCCGAGGTGGCGGCCCCGGCGCCCACCGAGGAGACGCGCCCGACCGTGCGTCCGGTCGCGGCGGACACCTGGTCGCTCCGGGTGACCGTCGACACCGCCTTCAAGGAGGAGCTCGGCCGGCTCACCGAGCTCCTCTCGCACAAGGTGCCCGGCGGTGAGCTCTCTGCCGTGCTGCGCGAGGCGGTGAAGTGCGCCATCGAGAAGCATGGGAAGCGCAGGGGCGCGGTCGAGCCCACGCAAGAGCGGGCGAAGAAGAAGGTGCCGGCCACCGAGGCCAGCCAGCGGCGCGAGCCGCCCTCCGCCGAGGTGCGGCGGCAGGTCTGGAAGCGAGACGAGGGCCGGTGCACCTGGGTCGGCCCCGATGGCCACCGCTGCGGGAGCCGGTGGCGGCTCCAGCTGGACCACATCGAGGCGGTGGCGCTCGGCGGACCGACTACACTCGACAACCTGAGACTGACCTGCGCTCGTCACAACCGGCTTCACGCCGAGCAGACCTTCGGGCGCGAATTCATGGACCGATTCCGCCGGGAGCCCCAGATGAGTGAAAGTACTTCTCCCAGCGGAAGCACACGCTGAGTGAAGCGGCAGGCATCACCATCGAGGGCGCTACGGTCGTCAGCGCCGTCCTCCGGTCCGCGGGTCTCGCCGGGCGTGCCGCGGCCACCCGTGAGCCGATCACGCGGAGACGTCTCAAACGGGCGGCACCGCCTCCCCCGCGACGGCCGCACGTCGACGACGCCGACTGGCCGCGGCGCGCCTGCCAGCCAGCCACCCTCCTCGCAGCCGCCTCTCCGCGACCCCGTGGCGGACGCCCGCGGCCGGCGTCCGCCGTGGCAGTCCGGCGGCCTCGCCGAGCCGCGACCTGATGCGAGGCGCAGCCCCTACACCACCGGATGCGGCCGCCCAAGCCGCACGGGGAAGCGGTGGCGGCCGAAGTGGCCGGGGGCGCGCTCGAAGCGGCCGGGGACGATGAGGCGGCAGCCGGGGCAGCGGCCGTCGGGCGTGATCCGGTAGTCGAGCAGCTCGTACCAGTCGCGCGCCATGAGCAGCTCGCCGCAGCCGGGGCAGCGGGTCTCGTCCCCCTCGAGGTCGTGCACGTTGCCGGTGTAGACGAAGTGGAGGCCGGCGGCGCGGGCCTGGGCGCGGGCCCGGCGCAGCGTGGCGGCCGGCGTCGGCGACACGTCGGTCAGCTTGAAGTCGGGGTGGAAGGCGGAGAAGTGGAGCGGCACGTCCGGGCCGAGGTGGCCCGCGATCCACTCCGCGAGCCGCGCCACCTCCGCCTCGGAGTCGTTCTGGCCGGGGATGAGGAGCGTGGTGATCTCGGTCCAGACCTTGGTCTCCTTCACCAGGTACTCGAGCGTCTCCAGCACCGGCTGCAGGTGGGCGAAGCAGAGCCGGTGGTAGAAGCCCTCGGTGAACGCCTTCAGGTCGACGTTGGCCGCGTCCATCTTGGCGTAGAAGGCGCGGCGCGGCGCGGCGTGCATGTAGCCGGCGGTCACCGCCACCGCCGCCAGGCCCCGCTCGCGGCAGGCGTCGGCCACGTCCATGGCGTACTCGGCGAAGATGACCGGGTCGTTGTAGGTGAAGGCGACGCTCCGGCAGCCGAGCGCCTCCGCCTGCGCCGCGATCGCCTCGGGGCCGGCCTCGTCGGTGAGCCGGTCGAGCTCGCTCGCCTTGGAGATGTCCCAGTTCTGGCAGAAGCGGCAGCCCAGGTTGCAGCCGGCGGTGCCGAAGGAGAGGACGCTCGAGCCGGGCAGGAAGTGGGCCAGCGGCTTCTTCTCGATCGGATCCACGCAGAAGCCGGAGGAGCGCCCCCAGGTGGTGAGCGTCATCGTGTCGCCGGTGCGCTGGCGCACGAAGCAGAAGCCGCGCTGCCCGTCCTTGAGCTGGCAGTCGCGCGGGCACAGGTCGCACTGGATCCGGCCGTCGTCGAGCCGGTGCCACCAGCGGACCGGGTAGGTCGACGGCGTGGTCATGACCGCTCCTCCTCGTACCGCTCGGCGCCGAAGCGGAGCAGCCGCGTCCCCGGCAGCCAGCCCGGCGGCAGGCCGGCCTTCCGCCGGAGCTGCGCCAGGAAGTCGCGCGGGTCGGGCAGCTGCGCCCACATGGCCGGGATGAAGACGGCGGAGCGCCCGTCGGCGGCCAGCACCAGGCCGTCGACGCCGGGGCGCAGCCGCGCGAGCGCCTCGGCCTCGTCGGCGGCCGGCAGCGGCTCGGCCGGCCCGAGCACGCTCACCTCGAGGTCGATCCCCTCCTCGAGCTCCTCGCGCGTGAGCGGCGCGAAGCGGCCGTCCTCGGTGGCCGCCGCCCGGGAGCAGCGGACGATCTCGGCGGCGAGCGGCCCGCGCGGCTCGATGGCGCCGACGCAGCCGCGCAGCCGGCCGCCGGCGTGGAGGCTCACGAAGCAGGCGCGCCGCTCGGCGAGCCAGGGCTCGTCCGGCGCCTCGGGCGCGGGGCCGCCGAAGAGGCTCTCGAGGGCGCGGCGGGCCAGGCCGGTGACGATGCGGCCGCGCCGCCGCCGCTCGCCCGGCTCGACCTCCTCGGCCCCGGCCGGCTCGTGGAGCGCGAAGGCGCCGTAGCCGACCACCTCGTCCGGCCCGCCGGCGGTGTCGCCGGAGCTGCGCAGGTCGAGCAGCTCGGCGGTGAGGCCGCGCCGGCGCGCCTCGAGCAGGAGCCCCTGCAGCGGCGTGCGCCCGCAGGCCTGGTCGCGGTGGAGGCCGAGCGCGTCGAGCGCCAGCACCTGGCCGGCGGTGCGCCGGTCGAGCGCCCGCGCCTCGGCGTAGGGCAGGTAGTGCGACAGGTCGGTGGAGACCACCACCAGCGTCTCCGGCCCGCCCCAGAGCGCCTGGAGCACGCCGGCCACGTCGTCGGGCGAGGCGAGCCCCACCGCCAGCGGCACGAGCGTGAAGGACGACCCGAGCACCGCCTGCAGGAAGGG
The DNA here is from genome assembly GCA_035719085.1 of Anaeromyxobacteraceae bacterium. Taxonomy (GTDB): domain Bacteria; phylum Myxococcota; class Myxococcia; order Myxococcales; family Anaeromyxobacteraceae; genus JADKCZ01. The sequence continues at coordinate 4,546 of DASTGK010000397.1, read as the reverse complement.
GAGCTGCACCTCGAGCGAGTGCTCGAGCAGGTGGGCGTGGTCGCTGCGCGTCACCTGCGGCAGCCGCAGCGCCCGCTCCGCCGCCGCCGCGTCGATCGGCACGTCGCCGAGCGGCGTCTCGAAGCGCCCCACCTCCGGCAGCGCCAGGCCGGCCACCGCTACCCGGTGGGCCGGGCCGAGCAGCACCACCCGCTCGACCGGCGGGCCGGCGGCGCGGAGCCGCGCGTAGGCGTGCGCCGCCACCGGACCCGAGTAGACGTAGCCGGCGTGCGGGACGACGAGCGCCTTGGGGCGGCGACCGCCGCGCGCCGGCACCTCGGCGAGGAAGCGCTCCACCTCGCCGCGCAGGACGCGCGGATCGCGCGGGTAGAAGGTGCCGGCCACCGCCGGTGGCCGGACCCCGGGAGCCGTGGCGCGACCGCCGAGCATGACCCGAGTGTAAGCCGCGGCGGAGGCCCCTCCAACCGCGGGCATCCCCCGCCGGCTCGGCTCATTGGGGTCCCCGGAAGGTCGCCAGCCGCGGCGCCACAGGCCCGGCCCAGGCCGATCCCCTCTCCCCCGCGGCCCGGTTCTGTTATAGGAGATGGCGGCGCCCGCACGGACTCGCGGCGCCACCACTCGACATCCCGGCAGCGCCGTCGAGACCTCACCGCGGGGAGCCCTCCGGCTCCACCGCCTCCAGGTCCCCGGCGCGCGGCGACGCGCGGCGCGGTGCGACACCCCCGGCGATCGACCGGCCTGGCGAGGCGCCAGGCGACCGGCAAGAAACGGAGAAGCACAGCTTGAACGGAACGGAACAGACCAGCGGGCGGCAGGGGCGCGGCAACAGGAACCGGCGGCGGCGCACCCCGCGCGGCGGCGGCATGGCCCGCCCGGCACCCATCCCCGTCACCGAGGAGGGCGTCCCGGCCGCCGTGCCGGACGCGCCCCGCGCCTCGCCGGCCGTCTTCACCTCGGAGGCGAGCCTCGCCAAGTACCCGTGGCTCCCGCCGCGCGTCATCGCCGGCAGCGTCTGGCGCGGCCCGGGCCACCTGAAGGTCCGCGTCGACGTGAACGGCGAGGCGTCGCCGTGGCCGCGCCCGGCGCCGGGCTCGCGCTAGCGCCTCGCTCGCCGGCCCGCGCCGCCCCTACTCCGGGAAGGCGCGCGCCAGGTCGGCCTCGTCCCACCCCAGGTCGTCGAACCAGCGGCCGCCCACGGGCCGCTTGATGGGGTGGGTCTGGCCGATGACGCCGTCGTAGAGCACCTGCGCGTTGCGCCGCTCGATCTCGCCGCCCAGCGCCTCGAGCGCGCGGCGGCGCTCGGCCGGGTCGGCGAGGTCGTCCGCCTCGGTGACCACCGCGAGGAAGTCGAGCGCGTCGTCGAGCCGGGCGTTGAACTGGTCGACCCGCGGGCGGGAGAAGAGCCCCGCCTCCGCCTTGGCCAGCATGAGCGCGCGCACCGCCCGGAACCCGACCTCGACGATCTGCCGGCGCGACAGCCAGCGCGTCTCGTAGTTGATCCGGTTGACGAGCGAGGCCCGCTCGGCGGCGCGCCGGTGCTCCTCGAGCGTCCGGTGGAAGACGCGGTAGCCGTGCGCCTCCGGCTCGGTGAAGAAGGTGGAGCCTGGGTCGAGGATGGGGAGGAGCGGGCAGATCATGGGGCTCGCGCCCCGCTTGCCGTACCGGTGCACCAGCCGCTCGCAGGCCTCGACGGTCTGGCGCACCGAGCGCTCGTCCTGCTCCGGCATGCCGACGAAGTACCAGATCTCCACCCGCCAGACGCCGAGGTCGAGGGCCCGGTCGACCCAGGCCTCCAGCTCCTCGTTGCCGTAGGCGCCGCGGCCGGCCAGCCGGGAGATGCGCAGGTCGTGGCTCTGCGGCGAGAGGGTGATGGTGGTGCGGGGGTTGGCCCGGACCATGCGGCGCAGCACGTCGTCCGGCGTCAGGTGGAACTGCTCGTAGTTGATCGACTTGAGCCCCGCGCTCGCCACCTGGTCGAGCAGGTGGTCGAGCCGCGCCCCCTCGGCGTTGTAGGCGCCCGAGGCGTGGACGTGGAAGGTGCCGGGCCGGCCGGCGGCGCGCATGGTGGCGAACTCCCAGCCCACCTCCTCGAGCGGCTTGTGGGCCATGCCGGCCTTCACCCCGTAGATGCGCCGGAAGGCCTCCTGCGAGCCGCCGCACCAGCCGCAGCTGTTGGCGCAGCCGCTCGTCTGGTTGGAGAGGAGCTCGCGCACCTGCAGCAGCGACTCCTGCCCCGCGCCCGGCGTGGCCCGCCAGTCGACGCCGCAGCCGAACGGGCTCGGCAGGTGGGTGAGCCCGTTGTCGCGCACCGCGCCGTCCTTCGCCTTCCAGAGCAGGTTGGGCACGCGCGAGAGATCGCCGCCCGCATCGAGGGCGCCGAGCAGCGCCTCGAGCGGCGCGTGGGTGTCGTAGCCGCGCAGCACCAGGTCGACCGCCGGGTACCGGATGAGCTCGGCCGCGTACAGGGTGGCGCTGATGCCGCCGAGGACGATCGGCAGGTCGGGCCGGAGCCGCTTCAGCGCCTCGGCGAGCGCGAGCGCCCCCTGCGCGTGGTGGAGCCAGTGCAGGTCGATGCCGACGAGCTTCGCGTCGATGGCCGCCGCCAGCGCGGCGAGGTCGGCGCGGCGGTGGCGCACGAGGAGCGTCGCCAGGTTGACGATCTCGACCTTCCGCCCCCGCTCGCCGAGGTGGCGCTGCAGGCTGCGAAACCCGACCGGGTAATAGTCGTAGAGCGGCGTGATCGGGACGTCGCCCGTGGTCGAGAGGAAGGGGAAGTAGACGTCCCTCCGCTCGCGGAAGTCGAAGAGGGCCGGGGCGTGGAGCAGGAGCAGGTCGGCCTTCAGCGGCGGCAGCTGCCGGGTCCGCGCGTCGCTGGTCATCGCGTCGTAGCCCCCTCCGGGCCGCGCTGGCTGCGGCGCCGGCCCGCTCTCGACCTCAGAGGGACAGAAGACTCGGGGGCACGCCACCCTCCGTCGGGGTGCCGCCCCCGTTGGTTCGCCGGCGAAACGTTTGCTCAATCGGGTGACTATCGAGCCAAAAAGGTGTGTCAATTCAGCGCGGAGTCCCGTGCTCCCGGCATTGACTTCGTTGCGCACGAAGAGTGTGCTGATTCCCGACCATGGACCTCTCTTCGGAGCAGCGAGATCGGGTGGCCGCGGTGCTCCAGTTCGCCCGGGCGAAGCTGTCGCCGGGCGCCCGCGAGCGGGAGGCGTCGGGCGCGTTCGACCGCCGCCTCTGGGACGAGGCGGCCGGGTTCGGCCTCGCCGGGCTCTGCATCCCGGAGCGCTGGGGCGGCAGCGGGCTCGACGCGGTCGACACCATGCTGGCCGTCGAGGCGCTCGGCAAGGGGTGCGAGGACGGCGGCCTGGTCTTCTCCCTTTGTGCTCACATGTTCGCCTCGGCGGTCCCCATCTGGCGCTCCCGCTCGCAGCCGCACCAGGACCGCTGGCTGCCCGACCTGGCGGCCGGGCGGCTCATCTGCGCCAACGCCACCTCCGAGCCGGAGGCCGGGTCGGACGTCTACGCCATGAAGGCGACGGCCCGGCGCGACGCCGACGGCTACGTGCTCGACGGCACCAAGTGCTTCATCACCAACGCGCCGGTGGCGGACCTGTTCCTCGTGTACGCCACCACCGACCCCGGCCGCGGCTTCTTCGGCGTCTCGGCCTTCGTGGTGCCGCGCGACACGCCCGGCCTGCGCGTCGTCCCGGAGCACCACAAGACCGGCCTGCGCACCTCGCCCTGGGGCACCGTCTACCTCGACGCCTGCCGCGTGCCGGAGGCGGCGCGGCTCGGGGCCGAGGGCTCGGGCGCGGCGCTCTTCGCCGAGTCGATGATCTGGGAGCGCGGCTGCCTCTTCGCCGCCTACGTGGGCGCCATGGAGCGGACGCTGGAGCGCTGCGTCGAGCACGCCAAGACCCGCACCCAGTTCGGCCACCGGCTCGGCGAGTTCCAGGCGGTCTCGGGACGGCTCGTCGACATGAAGCTGCGGCTCGAGACGAGCCGGCTGCTCCTCTACCGCGCCGGCGAGCTGCACCGCGCCGGCAAGCGCTGCGACGAGGCGGTGGCCCTGAGCAAGCTCTGGATCTCCGAGGCGGCGCTCCAGTCCGGCCTGGACGCCGTGCAGGTGTTCGGCGGCACCGGGGTGGTGACCGACAGCGGCGTCGACGCGCTGCTGCGGGACTCGGTGCCGGCCCGCGTCTTCTCGGGCACCTCCGAGATGCAGCGGGCCATCATCGCCCGGATGATGGGGTTGCCATGACGACGCGGCTCGACCGGCTGGTGGCCCCCTTCGCCGCCCGCGCGCCCGACCGGCCCGCGGTGGTGGGCGCGGCGCCGCTCTCCTACGGCGAGCTCGACCGGCTCGCCAACCGCTTCGCCCGCGCCTTCCTGGCCGCCGGCCTGCGCCCGGGCGACCGCGTCGGCGTCCACGTGCACCGCTCCGGGCGCGCGGTGGCGGCGCTGCTCGGCGCCCTGCGGGCGGGCGGCGTCTACGTGCCGCTCGACCCGGGCTCGCCGCCGGCGTCTGCGCCCCGGTGGAGCACCT
>DASTGK010000396.1:0-2177 GCA_035719085.1 Anaeromyxobacteraceae bacterium | reverse complement strand
TCACCTCGCGGTTCATTGCTGCACTCCCACCCGGTAGAAGAACGGACCCCCCGCGCCGAAGGCCGCCCCCGGCTCGGCCGAGGCGGCGCTGCGCGCGGCGCTGCTCGAGGTGGCGCCGCGGGCCCGGGAGCGCGACCTGTTCACGCGGCTGGGGCTCGCCGACGGCGCCGGCAAGGACGAGGTGAAGCGCGCCTTCCTCCAGATCGCGCGGCAGTTCCACCCCGACCGCTTCGCCTCGCCGGCGCTCGCCGACCTCCACGAGGTGGTGCGCGACTTCTTCACCGCCGTGAACGAGGCCTACGAGGTCCTCTCCGACGAGCGGAAGCGGGCCGAGTACCTGGCGGCGCCCCGCGGCGGCGCGGTCAGCGCCCAGCGCGCCGAGTCGGCCCGGATCGACTGGCAGAAGGGCGAGGCCTGCCTGCGGACCCGCGACTTCGCGCGGGCGCGCGGCTTCCTCGAGTCGGCCATCCGCGCCGACCCCCGCGCCGAGTACCAGGCGGCGCTCGCCTGGAGCTTCGTGGTCGACCGCGCCGGGCGCGACCTCGGCCGGGCGCGCGCCATCCTGGCCGAGGCGCTGCGCGACGCCTCCTGCGACCGGGCCATGTTCGTGGCCGGCGTGGTGGCGCGCGAGGAGGGGGCCGACGCCGAGGCGGAGCGCCACTTCCGCGCCGCCGTCGCCGCCAACCCGCGCAACGCCGACGCCCTGCGCGAGCTGAAGCTCCTGGAGGCGCGCCGGGGGCAGCGCCGGCCGTAGCGTCGGCCGTCGCGCCGCCGGATCCGGCGCCTTGACTCGGGCCCGGCCGTGAGGCGTGATCGGCCGGCGCGGGCACCCCCCACCGGAAAGCGCGGAAAGGCCAGTTCGTGGCGAAGCAGCACCTGCTCCTCGTCGACGGCGACCCCAAGTCGCTGCGCGTCATGGAGGTCAGCCTCAAGAAGGCCGGCTTCTCCGTGACCACGGCGGTCAACGGCCGGGACGCGCTCGACAAGTGCGAGATCTCGCCGCCCGACCTCATCCTCTCCGACACCAAGATGCCGGAGATGGACGGCTTCGAGCTCTGCCGCCGGCTGAAGCACGACGAGCGCTTCAAGGGGACGCCCTTCATCTTCCTGACCGGCCAGAAGTCGGTCGAGTACAAGGTGAAGGGGCTCGAGCTGGGCGTGGAGGACTATCTCACCAAGCCGATCTACATCAAGGAGATCGTCACCCGGGTGAAGATCCTCCTGCAGAAGAAGGAGAAGGAGCGGCTCGAGAAGAAGGACCTCAAGGCGAGCTTCAGCGGGCACCTCTCCGACATGGGCGTGGTCGACCTCGTCCAGACGCTGGAGATGGGCAAGAAGTCGGGCGCGCTGCACATCACCAACCGCAACGGCGCCGCGGCCGTCGCCTACTTCAAGGACGGGCGCATCCTCGACTGCGAGCTCGGCAAGGTCTCGGGCGAGAACGCCTTCTACCGGCTGCTCAACTGGCAGGAGGGCGAGTTCGCCATCGAGTTCAGGCCCATCGAGCGGGAGGAGCGGATCCCGGTCTCGACGCAGGGGCTGCTCATGGAGGGCATGCGGCGCATCGACGAGTGGGGGCGCATCGTCGAGCAGCTGCCGGCGCTCGATCGGGCCTTCGAGATCGACTACGCGCTCCTCGCCGAGCGGCTCGCCGAGATCCCCGACGACGTCAACGCGCTCCTGCGCCTCTTCGACGGCCGGCGCACGCTCGACCAGATCATCGAGGAGGCCGACTACGACGACCTGGCCGCCGCCGGCGTCATCTCCAAGCTCTTCTTCGAGGGGATCATCAAGGAGGTGGCCCCCGGCGCCGAGCCGTCGCCGCCGCCGGCGGACGCCGGGCTGACGCCGATCCCCGGCGGCCTGGAGCCGTTCCGGCCGGCGCTGACGCCCGTCCCGGGCGGCCTGCCCGCGGTGGCGCCCGCCGCCCCGGAGCCGGCCTCCGCCGCCGAGCACCACGCCGAGCCGCACCGGATCGACTGGTTCGCCGGCCCGGCCGCCGCGCCGGTGAGCGCCGAGGCGGCCCACGCCGTCCAGGGTGGCCCGGCCGAGCCGGAGCCGGACGCCGAGACGGCGGTGGTGGAGCCACCCAAGGTGCTCCGCTTCCCGGAGCGGCGCCGCGAGCCGCTCGTCGCCAGCGCGCCCGCGGCCGACCCGGCCGAGCCGGCGCGCACGCC
>DASTGK010000395.1:0-10027 GCA_035719085.1 Anaeromyxobacteraceae bacterium | reverse complement strand
GCCGCGCGGGCGCCCGTGCCCCGCGGCCGCGTGATGGTTGTGGACGACGAGCGGCTCGTCGGCAGCTCGCTCCGCCGCGGCCTGTCGAGCGAGCACGACGTCACCGTGGCGGCCTCGTCGCGCCTGGCGCTGCGGCTCGTCGAGCAGGGCGAGCGGTTCGACGCGGTGGTGGCGGACCTGATGATGCCCGACCTGACCGGCGTCGAGCTGCGCGCCGAGCTGGCACGGCTCGACCCGGCCCTCGCCAGGAAGGTGGTCTTCATGACCGCCGGCGCGCTCACCGACGAGGTGCAGCGCGTCGTCGAGGCGGGCGAGGTGACCTGCCTGCTGAAGCCGGTGCCGCTCGACCTGCTGCGCGACGCGCTGGCGAGGGTGATGCGCTAGTTCATCGCCACCGGCTCGCCGTCGAGCCGGAGCTTGAGCGGGGCGATGGCGTCCTTGAAGCCGGGGAGCCAGGCCTCGCGCACCGGGGCGTCGCGCGGGACCTTGAGCTGCGCCGGGTTCATGTAGACGCCGCCGCGGAGCACCGCGTAGTGCAGGTGCGGGCCGGTGGACAGGCCGGTCGAGCCGACCGCGCCGATGACCTGCTTCTGCGCCACCGCCTTGCCGGCCGAGACCGCCACCGCGGAGAGGTGGCAGTAGAGCGTCTCGAGGCCGTTGCGGTGGCGGATGGTCACCGAGTTGCCGCAGCCGCCGTTCCACCCCGCCTGCTTCACCACGCCGTCTCCCACGGCCCAGACCGGCGTGCCCGGAGGCGCGCCGTAGTCGACGCCCATGTGCGCCTTCATGTAGCCGAGCAGCGGGTGGTTGCGGTTGCCGAAGCCGGAGGTGACGTGGACGAGCTTGAGCGGCGCCTTGAGGAAGCCGCGCCGGGCGCTCTGCCCCTCGTCGTCGAAGTAGCTGGTCTGGCCGTCGGGGGCGGTCCAGCGGAAGAGCCGCTTGGTGCCCGCGGCCGTGCCCGAGTACTCGATGGCCAGGATCTCGCCGTAGCGGAGGAGCTGGCCGTCGGCGTAGACCTTCTCCACCAGCACCCTCATCCGGTCGCCGCCGCGGACATCGCGGTAGAAGTCGACGTCCCAGGCGAGCACGTCGGAGGCGAGCACGGCGAGGCCCGGGTCCTCCTCGGTCCGCTCCAGCGACTCGTAGAGCGACCCCTCGACGGTGACGGCGACGCGGGCCACCTCGGTGGTGAGCGCCACCGGGCGCTTCGAGGCGACGAGCGCGCCCCCCTCGCCGGGCTGGACGTACCACTCGTCGGCCCGCCCCTGGCGGTAGGCGAAGCGGTGGAGCGCCTTGTCGGCGGCGCGCCGCTCGAGCACGAGCTGATCGCCGGGCCTCGCCTTGCGGGGCGGGAAGTGCGGCGTCAGCGCCGCCACCACCGCCTGCGCCTCGGCGGGGGAGAGGCCGAGCTTGGGCAGCACCTGGCCGATGGTCTGGTCGCGGCCGAGCCGGAGCGTGGTGCTCTCGTAGCGCTCGGGCGGCTGGGGCGGGGCGGCCGGCACCGGCGCCGCGGCCACGGGGGGCGGCGGGGGCGCGGCGGGCGAGCCGCCGGTGGCGTGGAGGGCGAAGAAGGCTGCCGCGGCGGCGCCGCCTGCCGTCACCACGAGCGCGGCGAGGACGAGGGGGCCACGGCGGCGGCGCGGCGCGTCGTCGAGGTGGTCCATGCGCGCGCAAGGTAGCACGCGCGCGCGGCGAAACCGAATTCGGCGGTGTGCCGAGATGTGCGCTTACCCGGTCCGGTCGAGCCGCCGGTCGGCGTGCTCGCGGCCGTCGAAGCGCAGGAGCGTGCCGCGCCCCTCCACCTTGGTCTCCAGGTTGACCGGCCGCCGCCAGAGCGACTGCAGCGAGCGCAGCGTGTCGCGGGCCCAGTCGAGCTTCAGGTCGACGCCGTCGTGGCGGTGGCGCAGGTAGAGCTCGCCGCGGTTCTCGTGGTTGCCGTCCACCACCGCGATGTCCGGCTGCCCGAAGTTGGTGAGCATGTGCAGCAGCCGGTCCTTCACCTGCTTGAACTCGCGCGCCTGCACCTCCCAGCGCGCGTGCTTCTCGCTGAAGCCGAAGGTGAAGAGCTTCTGCTCGACGCAGAACTCCATCGTCAGGAACTCGTCGATGAAGGTGACGTCGCTGTAGTGGCGGCGCACCTCGAAGATCTTCTCCTGCCCGAGCCCGGTCTTGCGGTCCCAGTGGCGCCGGTCCACGAAGGAGTCGCACTCGTCGTACTCCTTGCCGAAGCGCCCCTTGTTCCAGCGGTCCTCGATGTCGCGCCACAGCTCGACGCCCAGCCGGTAGGGGTTGATCTGCCCGGGGCTCACCGCCAGCGTGCCGGAGTGGTGGTCGGCGTAGTCGATGACCTCGGAGGCCTCCAGCGCCTTCTCGGTCATGATGCGGCTGTGCCAGTAGGTGGCCCAGCCCTCGTTCATGATCTTGGTCTGGCCCTGCGGCGCGAAGTAGTAGGCCTCGTCGCGGACGATGGAGAGCACGTCGTGCTCCCAGGGCTCGAGCGGCGCGTGCTCCAGCAGGAAGAGCAGCACGTCGCGCTCGGGGTGCTCCGGCACCTTCTTGGCCTGGGCGTGGACGGCGTCGAGCCGCTGCTGCTGGGCGTGCAGGAAGGCGGGCGGGTTGATGTAGTCCCGCATGTACTCGCGGTCGGTGCGGAAGCCGCGGGCCAGGGGCCGCTCGCCCTCCACGGGATCGCTCCGGTCGGCCCGCCGCTTCACGAAGGGGGCCTGGTAGTCGATGAGGTTCTCCAGCGACAGGCAGCGGTCGACGAGGTCCTCGACCGCGTCGACGCCATGCCGGTCCTGGTGGCGGCGCACGCGCGTGGCGTGGTTGGCCATGGTGTCCATCATCTTCCGGTTGGTGTGCCGGAACATGAAGTTGTTCTTGAAGAAGTCGACGTGGCCGAAGACGTGCGCCATCACCAGCTTCTGGTCCACGTCCATGTTCGACTCGAGCAGGTAGGCGTACGAGGGGTCGTTGTTGATGACCATCTCGTAGATCTTCGAGAGGCCGTACTCGTAGCCCTTGGAGAGCCGCTCGTACTCCATGCCGAAGCGCCAGTGCGGGTAGCGCGTGGGGAAGCCGCCGTAGGCGGCCACCATGTTGATCTCGTCGAAGCCGAGCACCTCGAAGACGGTGTCGTAGAAGTCGAGCCCGAACGCCCGGGCGTACCCCTCGATCTTCTGGCGCAGGTCGTGGAGGTGCGGGGGGAGCCGCGTCGTGCGGTTCATGGCGCCTACCGTCCGGTCCCGAGGAAGGTCTGGATGGAGGGGTAGATCCCGTCCTTGTCCGGGATCTCCGAGAGCGCCACGTCCTCGCGCTGGCCCAGCCCCTCGCGCAGGTCCTTGATGAACTGCCCCGAGCCGTAGGGGCTCTCGACCTGCCCGTAGCAGAAGAGGTTCACCGCCGGCAGCAGCCGCGTCTTCAGCAGGTCGACGCAGAGCCGCGTGTCGTCGGCGCTCCAGTTGTCGCCGTCGGAGAAGTGGAACGGGTAGACGTTCCAGTTGGCCGCCGGGTACTCCGCCTCGATGATCTGCAGCGCCAGGTTGTAGGCGGAGGAGATCATCGTCCCGCCCGATTCGCGGGTGTGGAAGAAGGTGTCGCGGTCCACCTCGCGCGCCACCGCGTCGTGCACCACGTAGCGGGTCTCGAGCCCCTTGTAGTGGCGCCGCAGCCAGGTGTCGATCCAGAACGACTCGATGCGGACGATCTCCTTCTGCTCGTCCCCCATCGAGCCCGACACGTCCATCATGTAGATGACCACCGCGTTGGTCTCGGGGAGGGGGACCTCCTTCCACGTCCGGTAGCGCCGGTCCTCGCGCACCGGGACGATGACCGGGCGGCGCGGGTCGTAGACGCCGCTGGCGATCTGGCGGCGCAGCGCCTGCTTGTAGGTCCGCTTGAAGTGGCGCAGCGACTCGGGGCCCGAGGGGGCGATGCCGGTGTACCGGATGCGGGTCGAGACGATCCGCTCGGCGCCGCGCGGCTGGATGCGCGGCAGGGCCAGCTCCTCGCCCAGGATGTCCGCCAGCTCGTCGAGCGGCACGTCCACCTCGAGGACGTGCTGCCCCTCGCCCTGGCCGGCCTGCCCGCCGCCCTCGCCCTCCTGCGGCGAGAGCGGGTCGCCCGGCTGCCCCTCGCCCTGGCCGACGCCCCCCTGCTGCTTCTCGCCGAAGCGGAAGCGGGGGATGTCGATGGTCGGGACCGGGATGGAGACCAGCTCCTTGCCCTTCTTCCCGATCAGCTCGCCCTGCTGGACGTACTTCTTCAGGTTGGCCTTGATGCGGCCGCGGACGATGTCACGGAAGCGCGCGTGATCCTGCTTGATCTTGAGCGGCATGCCCCTCGGGCGCCAGGATCAGCGCTCCTCCTTGGCGTCGCCGCGCGCGAAGATCGAGGCGACGAAGTTGAGGACGTCGGTGGAGCAGATCTCGCAGTAGCCGGCCCCCTTGATGAGCCGCTGCTTGACCACGTCGATCTTCTCCTGCGTCTCGCGGTCCACCACGCTCGCGACCAGGTTCTTCAGCTTGATCGAGTCCTTCTGGTCCTCGAAGAGCTTCAGCTCGAGCGCCTTGTGGAGCCGCTCGTTGGTCCGGTAGTTGAAGGTCTTGCCGTCGATGGCCAGCGCGCCGATGTAGTTCATGATCTCGCCGCGGAAGACGTCCTTGCGGCTCTCCGGCACGTCGATCTTCTCCTCGATGGAGCGCATCAGCCGCTCGTCCGGCTCCTCGTACTGGCCGGTGTACTTGTTCCGGACCTTCTCCTTCTGCGTGTAGGCCTTGATGTTGTCGACGTAGTTGGCGCAGAGCTTGGTGATGGCGTCCTCGTCGGCGCTGATGGCCCGCTGCACCTCGTTCTTCACCACGTCCTCGTACTCGCGCTTCACGTCGGAGAGCAGGTCGCGGAAGCGCTTGCGCTGGTCCTCCGAGGAGATGAGCGAGTGCTGGCGCAGGCCGGCCTCGAGCTCGTTCAGCACCATGAACGGGTTGACGCAGCCCTCCCCCTTGTCGCTCACCAGCGCGTTCGAGATCTTGTCCTGCACGTAGCGCGGGCTGATGCCCTCCATGCCCTCGCGCGCCGCCTCCTTGCGCAGCTCCTTGATGTTGTCCTCGGTGAAGCTGGGGAGGCTCTTGCCGTTGTAGAGCTTGAGCTTCTGCACCAGCGTCAGGTTGTGCTTCTTCGGCTCCTCGAGCCGCGTCATCATCGCCCACATGGCGGCCATCTCCAGGGTGTGCGGCGCGATGTGCTTGCCGCGGATCTTGTGCGCGTTGTAGTCGCGCTCGTAGATCTTCACCTCCTCGGCCAGCCGCGTGATGTAGGGGATGTCGAGCTTGACGGTGCGGTCGCGCAGCGCCTCCATGAACTCGTTGTTCTGGAGCTTGCGGTACTCCGGCTCGTTGGTGTGGCCGACGATCACCTCGTCGATGTCGGTCTGCGGGAACTTCTTCGGCTTGATCTTGTGCTCCTGCGTGGCGCCGAGCAGGTCGTAGAGGAAGGCCACGTCGAGCTTCAGGATCTCGACGAACTCGATGATGCCGCGGTTGGCGATGTTGAACTCGCCGTCGAAGTTGAAGGCGCGCGGGTCCGAGTCGGAGCCGTACTCGGCGATCTTGCGGTAGTTGATGTCGCCGGTGAGCTCGGTCGAGTCCTGGTTCTTCTCGTCCTTGGGCTGGAAGGTGCCGATGCCGACGCGGTCCTTCTCCGAGAGCGTGAGCCGCCGCACCTTGACGTGGTTGATGACGTTCGACCAGTCGCCCCGGTACTCGGTCATCAGCTCCTTGTAGACGTAGCGGCAGGCCGGGCAGAGGTCGCCGCCGGTGGGGATGGTGTAGCCGGAGCCGGGCGGGCTGAGCTCCGCCAGCACCTTGTCGCGCCACTCGAGCGGGATGAGGTGGAGCGGCTCCTCGTGCATCGGGCAGGGCATCACCTCGCGGCGCTTCACGCCGTCGAAGTTGGTCCGCTCGATGTCCCAGGCGAAGGTGTAGATGGCCCCCTCGGCCGTGCGCGAGTAGGCCTCCATGCCCTTCTTCAGGAGGCGCGCGATGGTCGACTTGGAGGAGCCGACCGGCCCGTGCAGCAGGATGACGCGCTTCTCGGTGCCGTAGCCCTGCGCCGCGCTCTTGAAGACGTTCACCAGCTTCATGAGCGGCACGTCGAGCCCGAAGATGGCGTCCTTGCCGCCGAACTGCGGGTCGGTGAAGAAGTCGTACCGGATGAGCTTCTTCTTGTTGTCGAGGTACTCGGTCTTCCCGTGCGACAGGATCATGTCGTAGACGCGCTGGTAGGCGGTCCGCGTCACCTTGGGGTTCTGCCGCACGATCGAGAGGTAGTCCTCGAAGGACCCCTCCCAGTGCTGTTCGGAGTAGGCCTTCCGGTCCTGCAGCTCCGCGATCTTGCCCACCCAGCCCTGCTGCGTCGCCTCGCCCATTCGGCACCTCGCCTCGAAACGATTGGCATAACGAGGCGACGCGGCAAGTGCCACGGGGCGCCCTGGCGGGCCCTTGACGGTGGCGGGGAGGAGGGCGCGGGACGGGCGGGGGAGCGCGCCCTTACTGGCGCTTCTTCCGGAAGTACTCGACCTGCCAGGTGCGGACGGCCGCCTCGTGGCAGTGGATGTCCGGGCAGAAGACGTGGGTCCCGTCGTTGCGCGACACGAAGAAGAGGTCGTCGCAGGCGGAGGGGGCGAGCGCCGCCTGGAGCGCCGCCGCGCCCGGGCTGGCGATGGGCCCGGGGGGGAGGCCCGCGACGAGGTACGTGTTGTAGGGGTGGGGCGTCTTGAGGTCGGCCCGGGTGATGTTCTTCGACCAGCGGCCGGTCCGCAGGAAGGTCGCGTACATCACCGTCGGGTCGGTGGCGAGCGGGATGTGGCGGGCCAGCCGGTTGTGGAAGACGCAGCTGATCCGCGGCCGCTCCTCGGGCTGCCCGGTCTCCTTCTCGATGATCGAGGCGAGCGTCACCGCCTGCGGCGCCGTGAGCGAGACGCCCGGCGCCCGCGCCGCCTCGGCGCGGCCCCACTCGACGCGGAAGCGCTCCACCATCGCCTCGAGGATCTGGCGCGCCGTGACCCCCTTGGCGAAGGCGTAGGTGTCGGGGAAGAGGTAGCCCTCGAGCCCGTCGAAGGGGACCTCGAGCGAGCGCGCGAAGGAGGCGTCGCGGCCGAGCGCCGCCACGTCCTCGGAGCGGGCCAGGCCGCTCGCGCCGATCACCTCGGCGATCTCGTCGAGCCGCAGCCCCTCCGGCACGGTGAAGCGGTGGAGCCGGATCTCGCCCTTGTAGAGCCGCTCCAGCACCTCGTCCGGCGTGAGCGGCCCGGTGAAGGCGTACTCGCCCGCCTTGAGCGGCCGCGGGTCGCGCTTCACGTAGTGCAGGTAGCGCCAGGCCGGCTCGTCGGCGGAGAGCACCCCGGCCCGCGCCAGCGACCGGACGACCGCCCGCGGCGAGCTGCCGGGGGGCACCTCGACCACCTTCTCCTCGGACGAGCCGTAGGGCGTGGTGCGGAACCGCTCCAGCTCGCGCCAGGCGTTCCAGGCGAAGAGCCCGGCCGCGACCGCCACGGCGAGGGCGAGGAGCGCCACCAGGGACAGGAACCGCCTCACGCCGCCCTCCGATCCAGCCAGCCCTGCAGGATGACCGCCGCCGCCTCGGCGTCGACGAGCCCCCGCTGCTCGCGCGCCGCCACCCCCTGCTCGCGCAGCCGCGCCTCCGCCTCGAAGGTGGAGAGCCGCTCGTCGAAGAGCTCCACCGGCACCCCCAGCGCCGCCTCGAGCCGGGGCGCGAAGGCGCGGGCGTAGCGGGCCGAGGGCCCCTCGGTGCCGTCCATGTTGAGCGGCAGGCCGAGCACGGCCAGGGTCACCTCGTACTCGCGCGCCACCTCGGCGATGGCGGCCAGGTCGGCCTTCTCGCTCCGCCGGTGGACCGTGGAGTGGGCCCGCGCGGTGCGGAGCACGTCGTCGGCGAGGGCCAGCCCGATGCGGGCGCGGCCGAGGTCCAGGCCGAGGTAGCGCATGGCGCGCGACTGTAGGGGCGGCCCGGCGGTGCGTCAATCGGCCGTGGCGCGGACCAGCGGCCTCGCGGCGGACGCCCGGGCGCGGCCAACCCCGCGTCGCCACGGGGCTCCCGGCTGGCACGCCGCCCGCTCTGGGGGAGGGAGGCGGCTGGGTCCGCCCATCACACGGAGGAAGCACCGACATGCCCTCGACGACGTCCGCCACCAGCGGCGCGGCCCTGGCCGCGTCCATCGCCACCGACACCCTCGCCAGCCTGGGCGCCGCCGTCGGGTCGGCCCTCGCCGGCGCCCCGGCCGCCCGGACGTCCCGCTCCGGCAAGGCCTCGGTCCTCTCGCCCCGGACGGCCGCGACCATGGCCGGCAAGGCGCTCTCGACCGCCGCGGCGAAACGGACGAGCACCGCCCGCCGGACGGCCAGCGCGGCGCGCAAGCCGGCCACGAGCGCCCGCGTCGCCTCCGGCTACGCCAGCACGAGCGGCACCAAGGCGGCCGACCTCGCCTTCCTGCGCGACCCGAAGCTCTCCATCGAGGAGAAGCTCTTCCGCTTCCTGCTCCTCGTCGCCAAGCAGACCGACCAGGACCTGGTGGCCAAGATGGAGGAGATGAAGGGGAAGACCGCCAAGGCCTCCGGCGGGACGGGGAGCGCCGGCGCGGCCGGCTCCACGGGCGCGGCCGGCGGCGCGGCGCCCGCCCCGCAGCCCGCCCACTCCAAGAAGAAGGGGTTCAGCCTCTGGAGCGCGGCGAAGCTCATCATGCCGCAGCTCGGGATCGCCTCGAAGCTGCTCGGCGACTCGACGGTGAAGGGGCTCGTCCAGCAGCTCTCGGGGCCGGTGCTGGCGGCCGGGGCGACCGCCCTCGGCATGCCCGCCCTCGCCCCGGTGGCGCTCCAGGTCGGCTCGCAGCTGGCGGCCTTCGTCACCGACGAGGAGCGGGCGAGGGTGGGCGGCTCCTCCGGCTCCGACCCCGCGGGTGGCAGCGCAGGGACCGGGGCCGCCGGCTCGACCGGCTCGAGCGGCAGCGCCGGCTCGAGCAGCGGCGCCACGTCGGCGTCGGCGGGCGGCTCCGGCGTGAGCGAGCAGGTCCAGGTGATGGAGCTGCAGCGGATGATCGACAAGCAGAAGGAGATGTTCTCCCTCGTCTCCAACATCCTCCGGACGATGCACGACACCCGGATGACGGCCATCAACAACATCCGGTGAGCCACGTGGACCCGACCATGACGACCGGAGGCGAGGTGACCTTGGCCGAGGCGCTCGGCCTGACGGAGGAGCTGGGCGCGGCCATCGCCCGGATCGCCGAGGGCGAGCTGGAGGCGGGGCGGGTCGGCGCCGCCCGGACGATCCTCGAGGGGCTGGTGGTCTCCAACCCGAAGGAGCCGCTCGCCTGGGTGCTGCTCGCCCGGGTCCACCGGGCCGAGAAGCAGCCGCTCGCCGCCCGATTCTGCGCCGAGGTGGCCGGCTCGCTCGCTCCCGGGGAGCCGGCCGTGCGGCTGGCGCGGGCGGAGGGGCTCCTCCCGTACCCGGAGGAGAGGTCCCAGGCCCTCGAACTCCTCGGGAATTTGGCCGCGGAGGAGGGGGAGGAGGCCGACCGGGCAAGGCGGCTGCTCGCCGCGGCCGGCGGGGAAGCCGTGCCCTGAACGCGGGACAGATCCGGGCGGCGCCGACCGGTCAGGTCGATTTTTCGCCTGGTATTTCGGGCGGATACTCCCTTGACGGCTCAAAGCCCGATCGGGGATGCTTTTCGGCACGGCAACGGATCCGTGACCTTTGCCGAGGGCCGGTGGGCGGCCCGCTCCCCAGCTGAAAGACAAGGAAGCGTGAAGCGATGGCGAACGGTACCGTGAAGTGGTTCAATGACGCGAAGGGCTACGGCTTCATCTCCCAAGATGGCGGCGAGGACGTCTTCGTCCACCACACCGCCATCAGCATGGACGGGTTTCGGACCCTGAAGGAGGGGGAGCGGGTCGAGTTCGACATCACGCAGGGACCCAAGGGGCTTCAGGCGGCAAACGTCCGCCGCCCGTAG
>DASTGK010000394.1:0-3720 GCA_035719085.1 Anaeromyxobacteraceae bacterium | reverse complement strand
GGCCGAAGGAGCCGGTGGGGAGCGGCTGCCAGCGGGCCGTGGCCACGGCGACGTTGCGCGACGCCGGGGCGAGGCCGGGCAGCGAGCCGGCCGGGCCGAAGTGGAAGGGCTGCGACGGCGAGAAGCGATAGGCGCGCACCGGGTCGCCCTCGGTGGAGCCGGCCGGCGCCGCCGCGCCGGTGACGAAGGCCTCGAGCAGCCCCACCTGCACCTCGTCGCTCGCCCGGCCGGTCACCTTGGCCGCGCCCAGGATGGGCGCGTCGAGCCCGACGCGGCGCGAGTAGAAGAGCTGCTGCGGTGAGCGCTGGCCGCGCGGCGAGACCCCCTGGAACAGGTCCATCCCCTGCGTGAAGAAGGGGCGCTTCTCCGGGAAGAGGAGCTCGAAGGTGGTGAGGTTCTGGACGACCTGGTCGGCCTCCACCTGGCCGAAGTCGGGGTTGAGGGTCCCGTGGAGCGCGAGGCCGCGGCCGAGGCTGGTCGAGAGGTCGAGCCCCACCTCGCCCGTCGGATCGAGGAGGTGCGGGGTCGGCCTGGCCGGGTCGGTGAACTTGGGCCGGAGCGCCAGGCGCGAGGCGAGGTACGGGGTGACGGAGAGCTCCTGCACCGGGGCGAGCCCGGCGAGGCCGGTGAGGTCGCCGAGCCGCCCGACCAGCCCGCGCTCGCCGCGCCGCAGTGGCGCCGAGGCCAGCTCCTCGTGCGTGCGCGCCAGGATCCGCTTCACCGCGAAGCCCCAGGTCTGCTCCGGCGCCGGCGAGAAGCGGAGCGCCGCGAGCGGGATGCGCAGCTCGGCCGACCAGCCGTCGGGCGTGGCCGAGGCCGCCCCCTCCCAGACGGCGTCCCAGGCGGTGTCCGGGTCGTCGTCGCCGAGCCGCAGCGCGTCCTCCTGCACGCCGGCGGCCGTGAGCAGGAACTGGTAGGCGGTGCGCCGGTCGCGCATCGAGTCGACGAGCACCACCACGGCGTCGGAGTAGGGGGCGGCGTCGCGGCGGCCGAGCGGCCGGGCGACCGCGTCGGGGTGCGAGTCGCGGCAGCGGACGCCGACGTAGAGCGCCCGGTCGTCGTAGAGGACGCGCACCTCGGTCGCCTCGGAGGGCGCCTTGCCCTCCTCGGGGAAGACCTGGAAGAAGCCGTCGTGGACCGGCGCCCGGTCCCAGTCCGGCTCCTCGAGCCGGCCGTCGATCGACAGCTCGCCGATGAGCCGCACAGCCCGTATGGGGTCCCCCGGAGCGGAGGCGGCCGCGGCGAGCGGGACGAGGAGCGTCGCGAGGGCGGCGAGGCGGACGGTGGGCACGGGTTGGGCCGGGGGCGGCGGGCGCGGCCGCCGCACCTTGAGGGAGTGTCCGGGGGCGCCGATGTGACCGGATCTCGGGCGGAAAGGGCGGCGCCGGGGCGCGCTGTCGGGCCGCTTGCTACACTCGGACGCAGATGGCCGATCTGGAGAACGAGTTCAGCTGGTCGAAGAGCCGGCACGAGAAGTTCGCCGAGTGCCGCCGCGCCTACTTCTACGCCTACTACGGCAGCTGGGGCGGCTGGGAGGCGCCGGCCGGCTCCTCCGTGCGCGAGCTCTACGTCCTCAAGAAGCTCTCGAGCCGCTGGCAGTGGGCCGGCTCGGTGGTGCACGACGCCCTGAAGCAGCTGCTCCGCCGCGCCAAGGCGACCGGCCAGGTGACGCCGCTCGACGAGCTGCTGCAGCGCACCCGCCAGCGCGCCCGCCTCCAGTTCGGCGCCTCGCGCGAGAAGAGCTACTGGCGCGAGGCCTCGCGCATCGTCGGCCTCGTCGAGCACGAGTACGGCGAGCCGGTGAAGGACGAGGAGTGGAAGCGGATCTACGAGACGGTGGTGGACGGCGGGCTGCGCGCCTTCTACGCCTCGGAGACCTTCGAGGAGATGCGGCGCACGCCGCCGGACCGCTGGCTCACCGTCGACGAGCTGGACCAGTGGTTCTTCGAGGGGACCAAGATCTGGCTGGCGGTCGACTTCGCCTACCGCGACCGCGACGGCCGGGTCCACCTGCTCGACTGGAAGACCGGCAAGGAGCGCGGCGTCGACCACGTGCAGGTGGGCACCTACGCGCTCTACGCGCGGCAGAAGTGGGACGTGCTGCCGGACGGCGTGGTGGGCGGCCTCGTCTACCTGGTGCGGGAGGGCGGCGGCCCGGCCGAGCGCGTCGACGTGAAGGCCGACGAGGCGACGCTGGAGGACTGCCGCACCGAGATGCGCCACTCCATCGGCGCCATGCGCGCCGCGCTCGCCGACCGCGAGCGGAACCAGGCGCGCCTGGAGGACTTCCCCACCGTCGAGGATCGGAACGTCTGCCGCCGCTGCCCGTTCCGGAGGCCGTGCGGGAGGTTGTAGGGGAGTCTTCTCCGAACCCGAACCCGAACCCGAACCCGTGCCCGTGCCCGTGTCCGAGGACCAAGGAATTCGCGGGCGAAGAGTTCTTCTCGGGGAGAGGGTCGGGTGACCGCCTCGGGTGACGTCTCGTGCGTGCGATTCCCCTCCGCTCGGGCTCGACGCGGGTGGACTCCGGCCGCTGACGCTGCGCGGCGCGGTCGGTTGCTCGCAGGCCTCGTCGCGCGCCGTCCTGCTCGAAGCGCCGCGCGCCGCGAACTGGCTGCGAGCACTCCGCTTCGCGGGCTCGCAGCTGCGGACAGCGCGTCGCGCGGACATGTGCCCGAGGCGCGCCGAGGCGGTCACTGACCCCCTGGCGCCGCTCCGCGAGGCGGCCTCCGCACACCCGCGCCGAGCCACGTCGCTGCGGCCAGCGGGCGCCGCGAGGGCGGACGCCAATGGTGAGCGACCGCTCACCGGATCAGCCCGGTCAGCAGCGCCACCAGCCGGTTGGCGACGCGATTCACCGAGGCGGCCGCCGCGGGTGAGGCGTCGCCGCAGGAGGCGGCGATCTCCACCGCCGCAGCGGCCTCACCGGCCTCGGCGCGGGCGATGGCGAACGAGCGGGCCTTGTCGGCCCTGGTGACCCGGCCAGCGCCCTCGGCGGTGTTGAGGCAGGCCGACTTGGCAGAGCGGAGCGCCTCGTCGCGGAGTTTCGCGTCGCGCACGGAGGCCGCGCGCACCGCGGCGAGGAGCTCGAGGGCCACCGAGTAGGCGATGAGCCTGTGGTGGGGGAGGGTGACCGCCGGAGAGGCGGGACGAAAGTGGAGAGGCTTGTCGTTGTCGTTCATGGCGCGCTCCTTTCACCACCCGGGAAGGAGCGCGCCATGGACGACGGAGGACGAGCTGCGAACAGCCCCGCGGGCGCGCCCAGCACCATGGTGCACGCTCAGTGACGGGCGAAGCCCGGCGCGAGCGTGCCAACGTGAGGACGAGCGGCGGAGGGGCGGCTCTCACACCGCGGGTGCTTCCACGCGGTGAACACGCCCCCTCACCCCGGCCCTCTCCCCCGGTGGGGGAGAGGGAGGAGAACTTTTCCCAGCCCCGACCCCGACCCCAGCCCCGACCCTGACCCCGGCCCCGGCCCCGGCCCCGGCCCCGGCCTACCCCCGCTTCCCCATCCTCACCGCCGGCAGCGTCAGCCCTCCCGGCAGCGGCGACCCCTCGCGCCGCACCGCCCGGAACCCCTGCGCCTCGTAAAACCCCACCGCCCCGCGCGCCGCCACCACCGTGAGCGCGCGGACGCCGTCCCGCCTCGCCATCGCCTCGACGCGCTCGAGGAGCCGCCTTCCGAGCCCGCGCCCCGCGGCGCGGGGGAGGACGAAGAGG
>DASTGK010000393.1:0-14327 GCA_035719085.1 Anaeromyxobacteraceae bacterium | reverse complement strand
ACCCCTCCCCCCGCCCCGCCCCGAGCTTCCGGTAGAGCGTGGATCGGCCGAGGCCCAGCCTCCTCGCCGCGAGCGACAGGTTGCCCGCGCACTCCTCCAGCACCTTCTGCACGTGGGCCCGCTCCTGCGCCTCGCGCGCGGGCGGACCGGCTCCGCCCCGGCGCCATCGAGCTGGTCTCGCCGGGTCCGCGCGGCCGAACGACGCTCGCGGTGGCGAGTCCGCCGGAGCGACGGCTCAGACCGAGCGAACCGGGCGGAATCCCGCGCTCCGGTCTGGCGGGGGCCCCACCACGCCCGCCCTGGGCGGCGGCCGCGCAGGCCCTCGCCGCGCTCGATGTGACCGGCCCCCGGCGCCGCCCCAGTGCAGCCCGGCCCGGTCTTCCACTCGCAGTCGACGTCGGGCAGGATGGGGGAATGCAACGCGCCTCCGAACCCGCCCAGCCGGACCGAGCCGAGCGCCTCGGTGCGAAGGCTTCGGTTGCGGCGTTCATCGCAGTCCAGGCAGCCTGCTGGGCTTGGGGTCGCTTCGGTTCGCCAGCCGAGGACGTGTCTCTCTGGCACACGGCCAACGTGGTGCTCGCAGGAGCGGGCGTCGGAAGCGCGGTGTGGGCGGTCGTCGCCAGCCGTCGCCGCTGGCTCGTGGTGCTCGTCGTGGTGCCGCTGCTCCTCCTCGGCGAGGCCTATCTGCTGCGATGGGAGTGGTGGATGTACATGTGGCGCATGCGCGGGTTCGCGCCGTAGCCGATCGATGGCCGGGACAAGGACGGAGCCGTCATGCGCAAGAACAGCGCGAAGCTACTTCGGGGCGCGGGCCGCCTGTATGGCGCGAAGCTCCTGTTCCAGTGGCGAGTGGTTGAGAACGGGAAGGCGAAGGGGCGGAGGCTCTGCGAGGAGCGCGTCATCCTGATCCGAGCCCGGACCCCGAAGTCCGCTCTGGCCGCAGCCAAGCGCTACGGGGTGAAGAGCTCCTACGACGACCTTCGACCCCGACCGCGTGGCCGCAAGGTCTTCTTCGAGTTCATCGGCGTTGTCGACTTCGACGACATGATCACGGACTTCACCGAGCATCCGATGGAGGTCTGGTACGAGCTGCGGGAGCGGTACAAGCCGATGGAGCGCAGGAACAGGCTTCTCGTGCCCGAGGACCGAATGCGCGCCGTCTACACGCCGAAGCCTCGTCGCGGGCGTATCGTCGTGTAGCGCCCTTCGATACGCTCCGACGGTGGCACCCGAGGCCACCGACCTGCTCACCAACGCCCTCGCTCTCCCCGCCCTCGAACTCCCTACCTCCCCCCACGATACGCCTTCAGCTTCCTGTACAGCGTCGCGGTCCCGATGCCGAGGGCGGCGGCGGTGCGCGCCTGGTTGCCGTCGTGGGCCTCGAGCGCCGAGAGGATCGCCTCGCGCTCCACGTCGGCGAGCGTCCGCTGCCCGGCGCCGGTGCGCGGCGGGCCGTCGAGCCGGCGGATCTCCTCGGGCAGGTCGGCGAGCTCGATGCGCGGCCCCACCGCCATGGCGGCGGCGCGCTCGAGCGCGTTCTCCAGCTCGCGCACGTTGCCGGGCCAGAGGTGGCGCTGCAGCTGGTCGGCGGCGCGCGGCGAGAGGCCGCCGATCCGCTTGCCGAGCCGCTGCGAGAGCCCGGCGAGGAGCGCGCGGGCGAGCGGCAGCACGTCGTCGGGCCGCTCGCGGAGCGGCGGCACGCGGATCTCCACCACCTTCAGCCGGTAGTAGAGGTCCTTGCGGAAGCGGCCGGCCGCCACCTCGGCGCCGAGGTCGCGGTTGGTGGCCGCCACCACGCGCACGTCCACCTTGCGGCTGGTGCTCTCGCCCACGCGCCGCACCTCCAGCTCCTGGATGGCGCGCAGCAGCTTCGCCTGCATGGCGAGCGACATCTCGCCCACCTCGTCGAGGAGGAGCGTGCCGCCGTGGGCCGCCTCGAAGAGGCCGACGCGGTCGGCGTGGGCGCCGGTGAAGGCGCCGCGGGCGTGGCCGAAGAGCTCCGACTCGAGCAGCGTCTCGGTGACGGCGCCGCAGTCGACGGTGACGTAGGGGCCGGCGGCCCGCGCCGAGCGCCGGTGGATGAGCTCGGCGATCCGCTCCTTGCCGACGCCGCTCTCGCCGGTGACGAGCACGGTCGAGTCGACGCCGGCCACGCGCCGCGCCAGGTCGATGATCCGGCGCATCGGCTCGGAGCGGGCCACCACCCCGTCCTCGTCCTGGGCGCCGGCGGCGCGGGCCAGCTGGCGCTGCTTCTGCGCCAGGCTCCGCTCCGCCGACTTGAGCGTGGCGGCGATCCGCTCGAGCGAGGCGTCGAGCGGCCCCTGCTCGTAGGGCATGGGCGGCCCGTGCCAGTCCTCCTTGAAGCAGCCCTCCAGCCGGCAGACGGCGTCGCCGCGCCCGACGCAGGAGACCTCGCGCGCCACGATCTCGCGCCCGTTGGCGTAGGACATGTACCCGGCGGCGAAGGCGACGATGGTCCAGCAGACCGGCTCGTCGGAGCGGCCGAGGTGGAGCACGTGCTGCTCCGCCTCGTAGGAGTCGAGCAGCAGCGCCTCGGCGAAGGGGCGATCGCCGGCGTCGGCCTCGGGCACCCGCTCCACGCGCACCAGCCCCTGCAGGGTGTGGAGCCGACCGCCGGCCCGGCGCCACTCGGCCTCGTCGTCCCAGGGGAGCTCCGATCGGATCGACTCGGCGGTGCGCCAGCCGTGGGCGTACCCGAAGCGGGAGAGGATGGAGCGGGCGGCGTTCAGGCCGAGCGTGTTGATGAGCTCGGTGCGGAGCAGGCCGAGCGCCACGGTGTCGAGCACCACCGCCCGCTGGCCGGCGAAGCGGATGAGGCCGCCCTTGGCGTCGAAGGCCAGGAGCTCCCGCAGATCGAGGTCGTCGAGGCGCACGCCCACGCTTCACACCTCAGCACGGCCTGCGTGCCACGTCATATTCAGAATGATGGGGTGCCACTCAACTTGATTGCAGCCTCCGCGCACCCCACGGGTGACGTATGTCGAAGGATCAACGGTTTACGCCTTCGAATGGCGTGGCCCGGACCTTGCTGATACAGGGTATCACATAGGCCGGTTCCCCCCTCCCTTGACCGGCCCTGACGCCCCGCGGCTCCCATTCCCCGCGGGGCGTTTTTTTTGGCCCGGCCAGGAGGCGCCCGGCGCCCCCGGGGTCACCTGCCGGCGTGGCCGGAGACGTCGAGCGGCACCGGGATCGCGCCGAGCCGGGCCTCGCCGGAGAGCCGGACGTCGGCCGTGCCGCCGTTGAGCGCCTGCGAGAGCGCCCGGCCGGCCCCCAGGATCGACAGCCGGATGGGGATGGTCACCGTCCCCTCGCGCCGCGCCCCGATGGCGCCGAGCGCCTCGGCGTCGGCCGACGCCACCACCTCGCCGCCCACCGCCGCGGCGTACTTGAGCGCGCCGGCCGGGATGGGGAAGGGGTTCGGGTTGTCGATGGCGAGCGAGAGGCGCAGCTCGACGTCGGTGAGCGAGACGAGCCGCAGCGCGGCGCCGGCGAGGCGGAACCTGGGGAGCGCGGGCAGCGCCACGAGGTCGCTGTGGCTGATGGGCAGGTCGATGACGCCGATGGGCGTCTCGACGCCGACGTTGCCGCCCACCGTGTAGGCGACCGGCTGCTGGGCGCGGACCAGCTCCATCATGCGCGGCACCTCGGCGAAGGGGAGGCGCACGGTGAAGCGGACCGGGGCGTGGCCAGCCGCCGGGATGGAGAGGCCGCCGCGGATCTGGCCGCGCGTCACCACCCGCCCCTCGAGCTGCAGCCAGTACTCGACGCGGGCGAGCGTGAGGCCGAAGCCGTTCGGGTTCTCGAGGTCGTAGTCGAGCGCCAGCGTGGCGGCCTCGAAGTCGATCGACTCGACCGAGACCTTCTGGAAGGTGAGCGTCGGCCTCTTGAAAGCCGCCTTGGCCAGCTCGCCGACGGCGGCGCAGCCGGCGAGGGCGAGGGGGGCGAGGAGGAGGGCAGCGAGGGCGAGGCGGCGGGCCGAGGTCATCCGGGGTGTCTCCTGTCGTTGAAGGCGCCACATGATAACGGGACATCGGGCCGGCCGATTCACGCTCCGCGCAGCCCGCCGGGCCCGGCCACCGCCCATCCACGCCCGATCCACCGGGTCTCCACGGCCTGTCCACGGGCTCATCCCCCGGGATTTCGTGACTTTTCCACCGAACTCCCACGGTGATCCACGACAGAGGGGGCTGCTAGATTGCGCGCTTCCATGGTCGACAACGAGCCCTCCCGGAAGCCCGCCGACGCGCCCGTCCCCATGCGCGGGGCGCGCGACCTCCCCCACAACGTGGAGGCGGAGCAGGCGGTGCTCGGCGCCCTGCTCATCGACGAGACGGCCTTCGACCAGGTGGCGGCGCTCGTGAAGACGGGCGACTTCTACCTGCTCGCGCACCAGCACGTCTTCGCCGCCTGCGAGGAGCTGGCCAAGGAGGCGGCCACCATCGACGCGGTGCTGGTGAACCACCGGCTCGACGCCCGCGGCCTGCTCGGCGCCGCCGTGCCGCGCGACCTCGTCTTCGGCCTCTCGCGCGGCGTCGGCACCGCCGGCAACGTGGCCCACTACGCCCGCGTGGTGCAGGACCTGTCGCGCGCCCGCAAGATGATGCTCACCGCCCAGCGGGTGGTGGAGCGCGGCTACGAGTCGGGCGCCGCGGTGCAGACCTTCCTCGACACCGCGCAGCAGGAGGTGTTCGGGGCGGCGCAGGGCTCGACCATCGAGACGCTGAAGAAGATCGGCGAGCCCATGATGCGGGCCGTCGAGAACCTGGAGGCGGTCCAGAAGCGGGTCCTCGCCGGCCAGTCGCCCATCACCGGCGTGCCGACGGGCATCACCGCGCTCGACAAGAACACGCTCGGCCTGCAGCCCGGCACGCTCACCGTGCTCGCGGCCCGCCCCTCGGTCGGCAAGACGGCCTTCGCCCTCAACATCGCGGCGGCGGCCGCCACCAAGTTCCAGAAGAAGGTGGCCTTCTTCTCGCTGGAGATGCCGTCCGACCAGCTGGCGCTGCGCCTCCTCGCCTCCGAGGCCAAGCTCGACTGGCGCAAGATCACCCAGGGCAACCTGGGGCGCTACGAGTGGGACAAGATCGCCGTCCACGCCGACCGGATCTCGCAGGCCAGCATCTGGCTCGACGACAACTTCGTGCTGACGCCGGTCGAGCTCCGCTCCAAGTGCCGCAAGATCCAGCGCGAGAGCGGGCTCGACATGGTGGTCATCGACTACCTGCAGCTCATGCACGCCCCCTCCGAGCGGGCCAGCCAGTCGCGCGAGCAGGAGATCGCCACCATCAGCCGCTCGCTCAAGGCGCTGGCGAACGAGCTCAAGATCCCCATCATCGCGCTCTCGCAGCTCAACCGTGGCGTGGAGAAGCGCAAGGGCGAGCCGCCGATGCTCTCCGACCTGCGCGAGTCGGGCGCCATCGAGCAGGACGCCGACATCGTCATGTTCCTCCACCGGCAGGAGGAGGAGGACGGGCCCGAGCAGCCCGGCCACCGGCCCGACGTGCAGCAGGTGCAGCTCATCATCGCCAAGCAGCGCCAGGGCCCCGTCGGCACCATCGACCTCGTCTTCTTCCGCGCCAACACCTTCTTCGCCGAGGCGGAGAAGCAGCGCGAGGGGCCGTAGGGCCTACTGCGCCTCGGCGTCCAGATACCTCTCCACCACCGCCTTCGCCCCGCGCACGGCCTCCTCCAGCGAGGCGCCCTGCGCCAGCAGCCCGGCGATGGCCGAGGCGAGCCGGCAGCCGGTGCCGCGGGCGGTGCCGGGGCGGCGCGTCCCCTCGAGGCGCGTCACCTGGCGCGGCTCGACGAGCAGGTCGACGGGATCACCCTCGCGGTGGCCGCCCTTCACGAGCACGGCGCGCGCCGGCAGGGCCCGCGCCGCCTTCACCGCCGCCGCGTCGGTCGAGACGTCGAGGCCGGTGAGCGCCTCGAGCTCCGGCAGGTTGGGCGTGGCGAGCCGCGCCCGCTCGAGGAGCGGCCGGAGCGCCTCGGCCGGCGCGAGGTCGCCCGCGTCGAGCAGCAGGGTGCCGGAGCTGGAGAGGAGCACCGGGTCGACGACCAGCGGCACGCGGGCGAGGTCCTTCTGGCCGAGCCGCGCCGCCAGCGCGGCCGCGAGGCCGGCGGTGCCGAGCATGCCGGTCTTCACCGCGCGCGGGCGCTCCTCGCCGCCCTCGAGGAGCGCCTCCACCTGCGCCAGGAGGAGATCCTCCGGCACCGGGCTCCAGCCCTTCACGCCGCTCGGCCCCTGGGCCGTGAGCGCCGCCGCCACCGGCCAGCCGCGCGCGCCGACCGCGGCGAGCGCCTCGAGATCGGCGGCGAGGCCGGCGCCGGCGGTCGGGTCGAGCCCGGCCACGACGAGGACGCGCGCGGGACGCTCTTCGGCCATTCGGATCACTCCCTGCGCGAAGCGGCGACGAGGCCGCGGTAGAGCGCGGCGTGGCGCGGCTCGTGGCGCGCCGCCGCCTCCGGGTGCCACTGCACGCCGAGCGCGAACGGGTGGCCGGCGAGCTCGATCGCCTCGACGACGCCGTCGGGCGCCCGCGCCGAGACGGTGACGCCCTCGCCCGGCGCGCGCACCGCCTGGTGGTGGGTCGAGTTGACGACGAGCCGCCCCGCGCCGACCAGCCGGGCGAGGAGCGTCCCCGTGACGACCTCGACGTCGTGCGAGGGGACGTCCTTGGGCGCCGGCTGCTCGTGGCCCGCGAGCCCCGCGTCGGCGGCGAGGTCCTGGTAGAGCGTGCCGCCGCGGGCGACGGCGAGGAGCTGCATCCCGCCGCAGACGCCGAGGAGCGGCAGGCCGGCGGCGAGCGCGCCGCGCACGAGCGAGAGCTCGAACGCGGTCCGCTCCGGCTTCTCCGGCCCGCAGGCCGGGCGGCGCGCCTCGCCGTAGAGCGCGGGCGGCACGTCGAAGGCGCCGCCGGTCACCACGAGGCCGTCGAGGAGCGCGAGCGGCTCGTCGCCGAGCGCCGGCACCGGCGCGAGCAGCACCGGCAGCCCGCCCGCCGCCACCACCGCCTCGACGTAGGCGCGGCCGAGCTCGAAGCGCCCGCGCCCCTCGTCCACGTCGAGCGTGAGGCCGATGCGCGGCCGGCTCACCGGCGCCTCCGCCCGGCCTCGAAGGCGGCGGCGAGCGCCGCGGCGCGGGCCCTCGGATCGGGATCGCCGAAGAGGTCGCCGATGACCGCGGCCGCGGCGGCGCCGGAGGCCGCCACGTCGCCGATGGTCGCGAGGCCGATGCCGCCGATGGCCACCACCGGCGCCGGCAGCCGGGCCGCCACCTCGCGCAGCATGGGGAGGCCGCGCGGGCTCGCCGCGATCGACTTCGTCGCGGTCGCGAAGATCGGGCCGAAGCCGACGTGATCGGCGCCGTCGGCGAGCGCGGCGAGGCCGTCGTCGAGCGTGCGGGTGGAGCGGCCGACGAGCAGGTCCGGGCCGACGACGGCGCGCGCCTCGGCCACCGGCAGGTCCTCGTCGCCCACGTGGACGCCGTCGGCGCCGGCGAGGACGGCGAGGTCGGCCCGGTCGTTCACGACGACGAGCGCCCGCCCGCGCGAGAGCTCCACCACCCGCCGCGCCGCCGCGAGCACCTCGCCGGCCGGCGCCTCCTTCAGGCGGAGCTGGACGACGGCGGCGCCGCCGTCGAGCGCCAGCCGCGCCTGCTCCACCGCGTCCGGACCGCCGACGATGGCGTAGAGCCCGGTGAGCCGGGCGAGCCGCTCGGCGCGGCGCGGCGACGCTTCGGGGGGAGCCATGGCCTGCGGGGTAGCACGCCGCTTGACGGGCCGGCAAGGCGCCACATATTGTCCCGCGCCTCTTCAGGATTCCCGAGGTTCCGACATGGCCGAGACGTTCGAGAACAAGCAGATCGACAAGCGCGTGGTGGTCCGCTACGTCCGCCGCGGCATCGTGGACGAGAAGGAGTACGCCGCCCACCTGAAGGCGCTGCCGGACCTGGCGGAGCAGGCCATCAGCATCGAGGCCGCCCTGGACGGCGACGAGCTCGACGACCTCGACGACGACGAGGACGTCGAGCCCGGCGCGGAGTAGCGCCGTGCGGGCCCGGTCGCTCCTCGCCGCGGCCTGCCTCACCGCCGCCTGCCCGGCGGCCGCGCGCGACCTCCTGCCGCGCGCCGAGAGCACCCCCGCCCAGAGCCGCCGCACGCCGGTGGTCGCCGCCGTGGAGAAGGTCCACGGCGCGGTGGTCAACGTGTCGGCGGAGGAGCTGGTCCGCATCCGCGTGCCCTCGAAGCAGGGGGGCGGCGACTCGCTCTTCGGCGAGTTCTTCGACCGGCCGCGCTACCGCAAGGGCTACGCCGTCACCTCGCTCGGCTCGGGCGTCATCGTCTCGCCCGACGGCTACGTCCTCACCAACAACCACGTGGTGGAGCGCGGCGCCCGCTTCCGCGTCGGCTTCCTCGACGGCCGCGAGCTGACCGCCAAGGTGGTTGGCACCGATCCCTCGTCCGACCTGGCGGTGCTGAAGCTCGACGCCCGGGAGCGGCTCCCCTTCGTGCCCATGGGGCGCTCCGACGACCTGCTCATCGGCGAGACCGTCATCGCCATCGGCAACCCCTTCGGCCTCTCGCACACCGTCACCACCGGCGTGGTCTCGGCGGTGCACCGCAGCTTCCCGGCGGGCGAGCGGCGGATGTTCGACTTCATCCAGACCGACGCCTCCATCAACCCGGGCAACTCGGGCGGGCCGCTGCTCGACATCGAGGGGCGGCTCATCGGCATCAACACCGCCATCCTGGGCGAGCGGAACGCCGGCATCGGCTTCGCCATCCCCATCGACCGGGCCCGGCGCGTCGCGGAGGACCTGATCGCCCACGGCGAGGTGCGCGAGGGCTACCTCGGCATCTCGGTGGAGGACCTGCCGGCGCGCGAGGGAGCGGCGCCCGGCGCCTCGGGCGGCGTGCGCGTCACCGGCGTCGACCCGGGCTCGCCGGCGGAGAAGGCCGGCGTGCGGCGCGGCGACGTCGTCGAGGCGGTGGACGGCCAGCCACCCCAGGGCTCGGAGGAGTTCAAGTTCCGCGTGCGCGACCTCGCCCCGGGCGCGGCGGCGCGGCTCGAGCTGGCGCGCGGCAAGGAGCGGGTGACCGCCTCGCTCACCGCGGTGGAGCTCTCGCCGCAGCGGGCCGAGCAGCTGGTGCAGCGGCGCGTCGGCATCGCGCTCGACGCGGCCAAGGCGGCCGGCGGCCCCGTGCTGGTGGTGCGCGCCGTCTCCCAGGGCTCGCCGGCGGCGCGCGCCGGGCTGCAGAAGGGCGACCTGGTGCGCGAGGCGAACGGCGCCGAGGTCTCGACGCTCGACGAGTTCCGGCGCGTCGTCTCCTCGGCGCGTCGCAGCGGCCAGCTCGTGCTCCTCGTGCAGCGCGGCTACGCCGCCGAGCGGATCGCCTTCGATCTCGACTAGGCTCGCCCGAGGAGACCCGCCATGGCCGACCCCGCCACGCCCGCCCCGCTCGACTTCCAGGCCTTCGTCCTCGGCCTCGGCTCCTCCGCCTTCGTGCACCTGGGCGACGCGCCCCACCCCGAGACCGGCCAGCTCGTCCCGCCCGACCTGGCGCTGGCGCAGCAGACCATCGACCTCCTGGCGCTCCTCGAGGTGAAGACGCGCGGCAACCTCACCGACGAGGAGTCGCGCCTGCTGCAGCAGCTCCTCATGGACCTGCGGCTCCGCTTCGTGGAGCGCTCGCGCGGCGCGCCGGCCGGCGGCGAGGCGGGCGGGACCTTCGCCTCCAGCTCCTTCACCCGGAGCCTCAGCGCCTTCTCGCGGGCGAAGCGCTCGGTCACGTCGCGGATCACCGCCACCACCCACTCGATCTTCCCGGCGCCGTCGCGCAGGAGCTGGATCGAGAACTCGATGGAGAGCTGGCGCCCGTCCTTGTGCGTCGCCGGCACCGCGAGGAGCTGGCCGGCGCCGTAGCGGGTGACGCCGGTCTGCATCGTCTTCTCCCAGCCCTCCCAGTGCCGGGCGCGCAGCCGCTCCGGGACGATGAGGTCCATCGAGCGGCCCACCGCCTCGGCCTCCTCGAAGCCGAAGATGCGCGTGGCGGCCGCGTTCCAGTAGCGGACCTGGCCGCCCGCGTCGGCGACGAGGACGGCGTCGGGGGAGCCTGCGATGAGCTTCGGGGCGAGACCGTCGGGGAGCGTGCTCATCCCCCGACGCTGTCGCGCCCGGGCCCCGGCCGCAACGCCCCGGGCGGGCGATCGGCCGCCGCTACAGCCCCGCCTGCAGCATGGCGTCGGCCAGCCGCCGGATCAGCTCGCGGCGCACCACGCGGCGCGTGCGCGAGAGGGCGTTCGGATCGTTGCGGGCGCGGGCGCCGACCTTGCGGCGGGCGGCCTCGACGATCCAGGCGATGCGGCGCGAGTCGAGCCGCGGGGCGCGCGAGCTCTCCTGCAGGAAGAACCCGAGCCCGCGGTCATCGAGCACGGCGTGGAGGGCCCGCCTCGCCTGCGAGACGAGCGTGAGATCGACGACGTTCGGCACGAGGCGATCTCTAGGATCGATCGGCCGCTCGATCCACTTTTCGCCGGGATCACGAAAACTGGACGCGGCCGCGGAGCGCGGATCGCAGGATCGCGCTCCGGCGCGCGATATCGGCCACGTACGGCAGCGTCGCGAGCGGCGCGATCCCGGTGAGCTTCTCGATCTCGAGGGCGTTGTGCGGCACCGACGGATCGTCGTCCGGGCCGGTGCGGTTGAGCACGAGGCCGGCGATCTGGAGCCGCCGCGCCCGCAGCGCCTCGACGGTGAGCGCCACGTGGTTCACCGTGCCGAGGCCGGCGCGCGCCACGAGGAGCACCGGCAGGCCGAGCGCCACCGCCAGGTCGGCGTAGCTCTCCTTCGGCGTGAGCGGCACGAGGAGCCCGCCCGCCCCCTCGACGAGGAGCGCCGCGTGGCGCGCCGCGAGCGCGCGGGCCGCCTCGACGATCCGGCCGAGCGAGATCTCCACGCCGGCGAGCCGCGCCGCCACGCCGGGCGCCAGCGGCGGGGCGAAGGCGTAGGGGCAGACGAGCTCCATGGGGTCGGCGTCGCCGGCCGCCTGGCGCAGCCGGTCGGCGTCGCTCGCCACGCCCGGCTCGAGCCCCGACTGCGCCGGCTTCATGGCGCCGACGTCGAGCCCGTCCTCGCGCGCCGCCGCCACGAGGGCGCAGGCCACCTCGGTCTTGCCGACGCCGGTGTCGGTGGCGGTGACGAAGAGGCCGCGCATCTACCGGAGCCTCGCGGTGACGCGCTCGATCCCCTCGCGCACGATGGCGCCGAGCGTCGTCAGCTCCGCCTCCGTCATGGCGAGCGGCGGCATCAGCACCACCACGTGGCCGAGCGGGCGCAGGATGGCGCCGAGGGCGCGCGCCTCGCGGCAGACCTGGTCGCCGACCCGCAGCCCGTAGGCCCAGGCCTCCTTGGTGGCGCGGTCCTTCACCAGCTCGACGCCGACCATGAGGCCGCGCTGCCGGATCTCGCCGACGTGCGGGTGGTCGGCGAGCGGCGCCAGCGCCGCCTGGAGCGCCGCCACCTTGGGCGGCAGCCCCTCGACCACCTTGCGCTCGGTCATGAGCCGCATCGAGGCGGTGGCGACGGCGCAGGCGAGCGGATTGCCGGCGTAGGTGTGGCCGTGGAAGAAGGTCCGCTTCGCCTCGTACGGCCCGAGGAAGGACTCGAAGATCTCCTCCGTGGCGAGCGTGGCGGCGAGCGGCAGGTAGCCGCCGGTGATCCCCTTCGCCACCGTCATGAGGTCGGGGCGGACGCCCTCCTGCTCCACCGCGAACATGGTGCCGGTGCGGCCGAAGCCGGTGGCCACCTCGTCGCAGACGAGGAGGGCGCCGTGCCGGTCGCAGATCTCGCGCAGCCGCCGCAGGTAGCCGGGCGGCTGCGTGATCATGCCGTCGGCCCCCTGCACCAGCGGCTCCACCACCAGCGCCGCCACGCGCCCCGGGCGCGCCTCGAAGACCTTCTCCACCTCGTCGGCGCAGGCCATGGCGCAGCCGGGCCAGGCCTTCCCGAGCGGGCAGCGGTAGCAGTACGGCTGCGGCGCGTGGTGCACGTCGAAGAGGAGCGGCTTGAAGATGCGGTGGAAGAGGTCGATGCCGCCCACCGAGACCGAGCCGATGGTGTCGCCGTGGTAGCCGCCGGAGAGCGCCACGAACTCGCGCCGCCGCTCGTCGCCGCGCAGCTGGTGGTGCTGGAAGGCCATCTTGATGGCGATCTCGACCGCGGTGGCGCCGGCGTCGGAGAAGAAGACGCGCGTCAGGTTGGGCGGGACGTGGCGGACCAGCTCCTCGGCGCACTCGATCGAGGCGGTGGAGGCGAGGCCGAGGAGCGTCGAGTGGGCGATCTGGTCGAGCTGGGCCCGCAGCGCCGCGTCGAGCTCCGGCACCCGGTGGCCGTGCACGTTGCACCAGAGCGAGGAGACGCCGTCGAGGTAGCGCCGGCCGAGCGTGTCCACGAGGTATACGCCCTCGGCGGCGTCGACGATGAGCGGCTCCTCGGCGAGCCAGTCCTGCATCTGCGTGAAGGGGTGCCAGAGGTGGCGGTGGTCCGCCTCCCAGAGGCGCTGGTGGCGGGCGCGGCGCGCCTCGTCGGTGGTGGGGTCCGTCATGGCGGCAGGGAGGCTACCCCCGGCGGCGGCGCCGTGGAAGCGCGGGCCGCCGGCCGTGCGCGTGCCGAAAAGGCCCGAACCCGCACCCGCACGCGAACCCGTGCCCCGTCTCCGTGAGCTCCGTGACCCGTGACCCGTGACCCGTGCCGAGAGCAGGCTCAGACCGGGGACGGGCACGGAACGGCAGGGTCACGTGGCCACGGCCACGGCCGACGCGTTCGGGTTCGGGTTCGGCGTCTACCAATTTCTTCTGCCTCGGTGCGGTAGCCGCACTACAGTCCCGGCCACTCCATGTCGACCGCCACCGCCACGGCGCCGCGCCTCGCCGCGTCCGCCCCCGTCCTCTTCTTCCTCTCGACCTTCATCTGGGGCACCACCTGGCTCGTCATCAAGTTCCAGCTCGGCCGCGTCGCGCCGGAGGTGTCGGTCGGCTGGCGCTTCGGCGTGGCGGCGCTGCTCCTGCTCGGCTGGGCGGCGGCGCGGCGGCTGCCGCTCCGCTTCGCCCTGCGCGACCACCTCGCCTTCGCGCTCCTCGGCCTCCTCCTCTTCGGCCTCAACTACGTGCTCGTCTACCGGGCCGAGCTCCACCTCACCTCCGGCCTGGTGGCGGTGCTCTTCGCCTTCCTCGTCTTCTGGAACATGGCCGGGGCGCGCCTCTTCTTCGGCGCGCCGTCGCCGCCGGCGGTGCTGGCCGGGGCGCTCCTCGGCGTCCTCGGCGTGGCGCTCCTCTTCTGGCCGGAGCTCCAGGCGGTGAAGGGGGACGCGGGGCTCGGGCCCGGCGTCGGCTACGCGGTCGGCGGGACGGTGGTCGCCTCGGCCGGCAACCTCTGGTCGCAGCGGCTCTTCGGCCGCGGGCTGCCGGTCATCCAGGGGACCGGCTGGGCCATGCTCTACGCCTCGCTCGCGGTGCTCGCCTTCTGCGCCGTGCGCGGCCTGCCGCTCGACTTCGACGCGCGCGCGCCGTACGTCCTTTCGCTCCTCTACCTGGCGCTCTTCGGCTCGGTGGTCGCCTTCGTGGCGTACCTCACGCTCCTCAAGCAGGTCGGCGCCGGCAAGGCCGGCTACACCGCCGCCGTCATCCCGGCGGTGGCCATGCTCGCCTCGACCCTCTTCGAGGACTACCAGTGGACGCTCGCGGCGGCGGCTGGCCTGGCGCTGGTGCTCGCGGGGACGGTGCTGGTCTTGAGGGCGAAGGAGAGGGCCGCGGGGCGCTAGCCGCTCTCGCCTCCCAGGAACGCCACCACCTCGTCCCAGACCGGCAGCCTGGGCGAGAGGTCGAGCCCGTTGTGCGTGGCCCGGTCCTGCACCACGAGCTTCTTCGGCCCCTGGAGCGCGTCGAAGAGCGCCTGGGCCTGCGCCAGCGTCGTCACCTCGTCGGCGCCGGCGGCGAGCACCACCGCCGGGCCGCGCCAGCGGGCGAGGTCGCGCGCCGGGGCGTAGCGGTCGCGGATGAGGAAGGCCGGCAGCATCGGGTAGTGGCGGCGCGCCACCGCCGCGAGGTCGGCGAACGGCGTGACGAGCAGCAGGCCGCGCACCGCCTCCGGCCGCGCCGCCGTGGCCCGCGCCGCGACGCCGCTGCCGACGCTCTCGCCGAGGAGCCAGACCGGCGCCCCCTCCGCCGCGAGAGCGTCGATGGCCGCCACCGCCGCCTCGGTGAGCGCGTCGGCCGAGGGCGTGCCCGGCCGCGCGCCGTAGCCC
>DASTGK010000392.1:0-4541 GCA_035719085.1 Anaeromyxobacteraceae bacterium | reverse complement strand
AGCTGCACGCCACCGCGCACTACGGCGACGGGAGCACGGCGGACGTGACGGCGAGCGCCGCCTGGTCGATCCCCGGCGTGCACTACATCGGCGCGCCGGTCTACTTCACGCTCGCCGGTGGCCTCGTCACGGGCGTCGCCTTCGGCGGCGGCCAGGTGCAGGCGGACTACGGCGGCAAGACTGGCGCCGCCACCGTCAACGTCACCAGCGCCCGGCTCGTCTCCATCGCGCTCACCCCGGCCGACTCGAGCGTGCAGACCGGCGCGACGCTCCAGCTGGTCGCAACCGGGACCTACACCGACGGGTCCACCGCGAACGTGAGCGCCACGGCCTACTGGACCGTGACCCCGTCGTTCGCCACCGTCGCCTCGCCCGGCGTGGTGACCGGCGTCACCCCTGGCACCGCCACGGTCACCGCCACGCAGGCCACCATCTCGGGCTCCACCTCGGTCACCGTGGTCCAGGCGACGCTGCAGTCGGTGACGGTCGAGCCCGCGCAGGCGACCCTCGCCGCCGGCCTCACCCTGCAGCTCGCGGCCAAGGCGCACTGGTCGAACGGCACCACCCAGGACGTGACCACCCAGGCCACCTGGAGCAGCGACCGGGCCGCCGCGACCGTCTCGTCCGCGGGCCTCGCCACCGGCGTCGCCCAGGGCACGGCCAACCTCACGGCCAGCTACGGCGGCTTCTCCGGCGCCTGCGCGCTCACCGTGACCGCGGTGGCGCTCCAGTCCATCGCCGTCACGCCGGCGAACCCCTCCCTGGTCGAGGGCTTCACCCAGCAGCTCACCGCGACCGGCACGTACACCGACGGCCACACCGCCGACCTGACGTCCCAGGTGACCTGGGCCTCCTCCGCCACCGCCTCCGCCACCGTGGGCACGGCGGGGCTGGTGACGGCGCAGGCGCCCGGCTCGGCGCAGGTCTCGGCCAGCCTGGGCGGGCGCTCGGGCGCCGTCACCGTGACGGTCACCGCGCTCGGCGCGAGCTGGCAGCAGATCTCGACCGCGGGCAGTCCGGCAGCGGTCACCACCAGCGACCTCTACGGCGTGGCCTGGTGCACGAACCAGTTCGTGGCGGTGGGAACCGGCGGGACGATCCTCACCTCGCCCGACGGGACCACCTGGACGGCGCGCACCTCGAACGACTCCCGCGCCCTCTACGCGGTGGCGTGTTCGGCGTCGCGCATCCTGGCGGTCGGAAACTCCGGCACCTCGGGCGCGGCGGCTTCCTCGACCGACGGCGTGACCTGGATGGCCGAGCCGTCTCCGGCGCCCGGTGGCACGGGTTCCGTCTGGGCCATCGCCTGGAATGGCACGACGTTCGTCGCCGGCGGCGACTCGTACTCCATCGGCGATCCCTCCGCGCCCTGGCCCAACTACGGCCTCCTCGGCCTGACCGCCGACGGGTCGTCCTGGACCGCCACCTCCACCCTCGGCGACAGCGTCCGCGGCATCGCCTGGTCGGGGAGCCGGTTCCTGGCGGGCGGCGACTACGGCGCCTTCACCTCGACCGACGGCGTAACCTGGACGACCGGCGCCGGGCGGCTGATCCGCGGCATCGCCTGGACCGGCACCACCT
This sequence comes from Anaeromyxobacteraceae bacterium, assembly GCA_035719085.1. GTDB lineage: Bacteria > Myxococcota > Myxococcia > Myxococcales > Anaeromyxobacteraceae > JADKCZ01. The sequence goes on along the minus strand of DASTGK010000392.1, from coordinate 2,960 downwards.
TCGTGGAGGTGGCCCAGAGCGGCGTCGTGTGGCTGGTGGGGGCGGACGGCTCGAGCATCACCGGGTACCTGGGGGCGGGCACCTCGAACGACCTCAACGGCGTCGTCTGGACCGGGCGCGCGCTCTTCGCCGTCGGGAACGGCGGCGTCGTCTTCAGCTCCCCGGCCGGCGACTCCTGGACGGCGCGCCCCTCGGGCACGTCTTCGAACCTCCGCGCCGCCGCCTGGTCGGGCTCGCGCCTCGTCGCGGTGGGCGACGGCGGGACGATCATCGCCGCGCCGTAGAGCGCCCCGCGCACGGTCTACGCCTCCCCCTTCGCCACGAGCGCCCGCTCTGGCTCCTCCGGCGCGAGCCGCGTGAGCCGCCGGAGCGCCGGGGCGCGCCAGGCGACCAGCGCCACCGTGGCGAGCGTCATCGCGCCGCCAGCCACCACCGAGGGGACGACGCCGAGCAGCCGCGCGGCCACGCCGCTCTCGAAGGCGCCGAGCTCGTTGGAGGAGCCGATGAAGAAGCTGTTCACCGCCGCGACGCGCCCCATCTTCTCCTGCGGCGTCCAGAGCTGCACCAGCGTGCCGCGCAGGATGACCGAGACGCCGTCGAGCGCGCCGCCCGCCGCGAGGAGGGCGAGCGAGAGGGCGTAGGAGCGCGAGAGGGCGAAGGCCATCCAGGTGAGGCCGAAGGCGGCCACGCACCAGAGGAGGGCGCGCCCGGCGCGCCGGAAGTGGCCGAGGCGGGCCAGCACGAGCGACATCACCACCGACCCGACGGCCGGCGCGGCGCGCAGGAAGCCGAAGCCGACCTCGCCCACGCCGAGGACGTCGCGGGCGAAGACCGGCAGGAGCGCGCTGGCGCCGCCGAAGAGGACGGCGAAGAGGTCGAGGCTCATGGCCCCGAGCAGGATGGGCTGGCCGAAGACGAAGCGGACGCCGTCGGCCAGCCCCGCGACGAGGCCGCTCGCGTCGGGCGCCGGGCGGGGCCGGGCCGCGATGGCCGCCATGAGGGCGAGGCCGAGCGCCGAGAGCCCCACCACCACGCCGTAGGCGAGGCGCGGGCCGCCGGCCGCGATGAGGAAGCCGCCGAGGGCCGGGCCGAGCACCATGGCGGTGTGGAAGGTGGAGGAGCGCCAGGTGGCGGCGTTCTGGTAGTGGTCGCGCGGCACCAGCTCGCTGCCGAGCGCCGAGGAGCCGGGGCGGAAGAAGGCGCGCCCCACGCCGGCCAGCGCCTGCGCCAGGTAGAGCGGCAGCGGCGAGCGCGGCGTCCCCAGGCTGACGACGAAGAGCCAGGCGCCGCTCGCCCCCACCAGGGCCAGGCTGGCGAGGGAGAGGAGCCGCCGGTCGAGCCGATCGGCGGCCCAGCCGCCCACCAGCGTCAGCGCCAGGAAGGGGAGCGCCTCGGCCAGGCCGACGAGGCCGAGGGCCAGGGGGTCGCCGGTGAGCTCGTAGACCTGCCAGCCGAGCACGGCGCTCTGGATCTGCGTGGCGACGAAGACGGCGGCCATGGCCGCGAGGAAGGCCCGGTACTCGGGGAAGCGGAGCGAGGCGTAGGGGTCGTGGGGCACGGGAGCGGCGATGCTGCGGCCCCGGGCGCCCCCGGTCAAGCGACCCGGCTCGCCGTTTTCCCTTTGGCCGCGCCCCTGCTAGAACGCGCCCCGTGAGCTTCGCCGACCTCCCCATCCACCCGGCCTTGCAGCGCGCCCTCGCCGCCCGCGGCTACGCCGAGCCGACCCCCGTGCAGGCGGCCGTCGCCGGTCCGGCCCTCTCGGGCAAGGACCTGCTCGTCTCCGCCCGCACCGGCTCCGGCAAGACCGTCGCCTTCGGCCTGTGCCTCGCCGACACGCTGCTCGGCCAGGCGCCCACCTTCGACCGGTCCGGCCCGCCGCTCGGCCTCGTCATCGCCCCCACCCGCGAGCTGGCGGTGCAGGTGCAGCGCGAGCTGGCCTGGCTGCTCGGCCCGGCCGGCGCCATCGTGACCGCCTGCGTGGGCGGGCTCGACCCGCGGCGCGAGGCCAAGGCGCTCGCCGCCGGCGTCCACCTCGTCGTCGGCACGCCCGGCCGGCTCGTCGACCACCTGGAGCGGGGCGCCCTCGACCTCTCGGCCCTGGGCGCGCTGGTGCTCGACGAGGCGGACGAGATGCTCGACATGGGCTTCCGCGAGGAGCTGGAGGCCATCCTCTCGGCCGCCGCGCCCGACCGGCGCACCATCCTCTTCTCGGCCACGCTGCCGAAGCCGATCGCCGAGCTGGCGAAGCAGTACACGCGGGAGGCGGTGCGCGTGGCGGCCAACCCGCCGCGCGAGGCGCACGCCGACATCTCCTACCGCGCCCACGTGGTGGCGCCGCGCGAGCGGGACCACGCCCTCGTCAACGTGCTCAGGGCGCTCGACCCGGCCTCGGCGCTCGTCTTCCGCGCCCGGCGCGAGGCGGTGACCCACACCGCCGCCAGCCTGGGGGAGCGCGGCTTCGAGACGGTGGCCATCTCCGGCGAGCTGACGCAGGCGGAGCGGCTGCGGGCCTTGAAGTCCCTGCGCGACGGCCGGGCCCGCGTGCTGGTCGCCACCGACGTGGCGGCCCGCGGCCTCGACCTGCCCGGCATCGAGCTGGTGCTGCACGCCGACCTGCCGCAGGACGCGGCGGCGCTGCAGCACCGGAGCGGCCGCACCGGCCGGGCCGGGCGCAAGGGGATGGCGGTGCTGCTCTGCGCGCCGCCGGAGCGCTACAAGCTGGAGCGGATGCTGCGCGAGGCCGGCGTCGCGCCGGAGTGGGCCGCCGTGCCCACCGCCGAGGAGATCCGCAAGCAGGACGAGGCGCGCCTCTCGGCCGAGGTGGGCGCCGCCGCCGCCGAGGCCACCGAGGAGGAGCTGGCCGCCGCGCGCGCGCTGCTCGAGGGGCGCGAGCCGCTCGGCGTGGCGCTGGCGCTCCTCCGGCGCCACCGGGCCGCGCTGCCGGCCGCCGAGGAGCTCCC
>DASTGK010000391.1:0-6171 GCA_035719085.1 Anaeromyxobacteraceae bacterium | reverse complement strand
CTGGGCCTGCCAGGCCGAGAGCCCCCAGGCGAAGGCGTCGAGGAACGGGCGCAGCTCCGCCGGCCCGGGCGCCAGCGCCAGGAGCTCGTAGATCCGCACCGGCTCCCGCTTCCCCTTGACGCGCACGAGGTCGAGCTCGCGCACCACCACCTCGCCGCGGACCTGCGCGAAGGTCTCCGGGCCGATGATGACGCGGGTCCCGTAGGGCCGGTTGGCCCCCTCCAGCCGCGAGGCCAGGTTCACCGCGTCGCCGAGGATGGTGTAGTTGTAGAAGCGGTCCTGGCTGCCCACGAACCCCACCGACATGGGGCCGGTGTTGAGGCCGATGCCGACGTCGATGTCCGGCAGCCCCTGGGCCCGCCAGCCGGCCCGCAGCCGGTCCAGCTCCTCCAGCATCGCCAGCGCCGCCTTGCAGGACCGCAGCGCGTGATCCGGCTGGGGCCGGGGCGCGCCCCAGAAGGCCATGCTGGCGTCGCCGATGTACTTGTCGAGGGTGCCCTGGTGGCCCGAGACGATGATGTCGGTCATGGGCGTCAGGTACTGGTTGAGCACCTCCAGCAGCACGTGCGGGTCGAGCTGCTCCGAGATGGTGGTGAAGCCGCGGATGTCGGCGAAGAGCGCCGTGAGCTCGCGCTTCTCGCCACCCAGCCGGAGCGAGCCCTCCTGCGCCAGCACCTCGTCGACGATGGCCGGCGCCAGGAAGCGGCTGAAGCGCTCGCGCGCCTTGCGCTTCTCCTTCTCCTCCGAGAAGAACCGGTAGGTGGTGGCGGCCAGGAACATGGACAGCACCTGCAGGAGCGGCAGGCCGCTGGCCAGCACCAGGTTGAAGCGGCGCAGCGCCAGCACCGAGATGGCCGCCCAGATGGCCATCACCGCCAGCAGCGCCGGCGCCGCCGCCAGCGAGCTGACTCGCGAGAAGAGGAAGGCCAGCGCCACCGAGGCGGCCACCATCATGAGCACCTCGCCCAGCACCACCCACTGCGAGCGCTCCAGCAGCTGGCCGTGGAGCACGTTCTCCACGAAGGTGGCGTGGGTGATGACGCCGGGCGCGATGTCGTCGAACGGGGTGACGCGCTGGTCCCAGGTGCCGGGGGCGGTGGTGCCGACCACGGCGATCCGGCCGGCCAGCCGCTCGGGCGGCACCCGCCCGTGGATCAGGTCGGTGGCCGAGATGGTGGGGAAGTCGCGGTAGCCGCCGTAGTAGCCGAGCGGCGTGCGCCCGTAGTCGTCGGTGGCGATGTCGTAGCGGCCGACCCGCACGCCGACCAGCACGCGCGAGCCCGCCACGCCCACCGGGACCACCGGCGCCGGGCTGCCGTCCCGCCCCTCGACGCGCGCCAGCAGCGCCACGCCGAGCGAGGGGAAGGTGCTGCCGCCGGCGCTCGCCAGCACGTGGTAGCGCCGGATGACGCCGTCGGCGTCGGGCAGGACGGTGAAGAAGCCGCCGCTCCCGGCCACTTGCAGGATCTCGTCCACCGGCGCCACCACGCCGGGGAAGGCCCGCCCCACGGCGCGCGGCGCCGGCGCGGGATCGGGCACGAGCCGCCCGGCCGCGTCCTGCACGTGCACCGGCTCGGTGCGGAAGAAGCGGAGCGCCTCGATCTCCGCCGGGCCGCCGCCGGCGTCGGCGCGGAACATGAATCCGACGGTGACGTCGTGGGCCCGCTCGATGGCGTCGGCCAGCCGGACCGTCGGGTCGACGTCGGGAGGCAGCGCCGCGTCGTCGCCGCCCGCCCGGCGCCAGATGGCGTCGAGGGCGCGCGCCGCCGCCGGATCGGCCGCCGCCCGGCGCGCCGCCTTCACCTCGGCCGCCACGCTGGCGAGCCGCCGCCCCTGCTCGTCGGCGTCGGACCAGATGACGTCGAAGCCGACCGCCGCCACGCCGCCCTGGGCCAGGGCGTCGACGAGCCGGGCCAGCGTGGCGCGGCTCCAGGGCCAGCGCCCCTCGGCCTCGATCGACCGCTCGTCCACGGCCACCACCACCACCTGGCCGGAGGGGGTGCGCGGCCCGCGCAGCGCCGTGAGCACCCAGTCCTGCGCCGCGTGCTCGATGCGCGACACCACCGGCAGCTGCGAGCCCTTGCGCGCGAAGAGCACGTCGGCCACGTGGAGCGCGGTGCAGGCCAGCCCGACCGCGAGCGCCAGCCTGAACGCGTCGATGCGGAGCAGGTCGCGGCGGCGGGCGGAGGCCATCGGGGCGGCCCGGATGGTACCAGAGGCCGCGCCGCGCTTCCCGGATCGGGCCCCAGGCTCGGCTTGCCCGCCCCACCCCGGCCGCGGTACAGGGGGCGCCATGTCCCTCACCTACCGCGACGCCGGCGTCGACATCGACGAGGGCGACCGGCTCGTCGAGCTCATCAAGCCGCACGCCCGCCCCACCATGCGCCCGGAGGTGCTGGCCGGCATCGGCGGCTTCGGCGGCCTCTTCGCCCTCGACGTCGCCAAGTACAAGCAGCCGGTGCTGGTCTCGGGCACCGACGGCGTCGGCACGAAGCTCAAGGTGGCCTTCGCCGCCAACCGGCACGCCACCGTCGGCATCGACCTCGTCGCCATGTGCGTCAACGACATCGCGGTGGTCGGCGCCGAGCCGCTCTTCTTCCTCGACTACTCCGCCACCGGCAAGCTCTCGGCCGAGCAGGGGGCCGAGGTGGTGAAGGGCATCGCCGAGGGCTGCCGCCAGGCCGGCTGCGCCCTCATCGGCGGGGAGACCGCCGAGCTGCCCGGCTTCTACGAGCGGGGCGAGTACGACCTGGCCGGCTTCGCCGTCGGCTGCGTCGACCGGCCGCGCATCGTCGACGGCACCACCGTCGCCCCGGGCGACGTGGTCGTCGGCGTCGCCTCCTCCGGCCTCCACTCGAACGGCTACTCGCTGGCGCGCAAGGCGCTCCTGGAGAAGCACCCGCTCGACGCCCGGTTCGAGTCGTGCGGCGGCAGGACGCTCGCCGACCTGCTCCTCGAGCCGACCCGCATCTACGCCAAGGACGTGCTGGCGCTGCTCGACGCCGTCAAGGTGAAGGCCTTCGGCCACATCACCGGCGGCGGCCTGCCCGGCAACGTGCCGCGCACCCTCCCGGACGGCACCCGCGCCGTGCTCGAGGAGAAGCGCTGGGAGCGGCCCGCCGTCTTCGATCTCGTGGAGCGCGAGGGAAACGTGCCGCGCGACGAGATGTACCGGACCTTCAACATGGGGCTCGGCCTCACCGCGGTGGTCGCGCCCGGCGACGAGGCGGCGACCCTCGCCCTGCTGAAGGCGCGCGGCCTCGCCGCCTGGACCGTCGGCGCCATCGAGAAGGGCGCCGGCGAGGCCACCTGCGAGGTCGTGCGGTGATCAGGATCGGCGTCCTCGCCTCCGGGAGCGGCACCAACCTGCAGGCGCTGCTCGACGCCTGCGCCGCCCGCCGGCTCGACGCCGAGGTGGCGCTGGTCCTCTCCAACGTCCCCGGCGCCGCGGCGCTCGGCCGGGCCGAGGCGGCCAGCGTGCCGACCGCCTGCCTGCCGTCGAAGGGGCAGGCCGACCGGGCCGCCTACGACGCCGCCCTCGTCGAGCGGCTCGCGGCGGCGCGCGTCGACCTCGTCTGCCTGGCCGGCTACATGCGGCTCGTCACGCCGACCTTCCTGCGCGCCTTCGGCCCGACCGCCGCCACCCGCGGCTGCCCGCGCGTCATGAACGTCCACCCGGCCCTCCTGCCCTCCTTCCCCGGGCTCCACGCCCAGCGCCAGGCGCTCCAGGCCGGCGTCAAGCTGGCCGGCTGCACGGTCCACTTCGTCGACGAGGGGACCGACACCGGCCCCATCGTGGCGCAGGCCGCCGTGCCGGTGCTCGACGGCGACACCGAGGAGGCGCTCGCGGCGCGCATCCTGGTGCAGGAGCACCGGCTCTACCCGCAGGCCGTCGCCTGGTTCGCCGCCGGCCGGCTCTCGCTCGAGGGGCGCCGGGTCCGGCTCGACGGCGCCCCCGCCTCGGGCGCCCTCCTCTCCCCGCCCGCCGACGCCTAGGCAACCCCGTGGCCGCCACCTTCAAGCCCCCCGCCACCCAGCGCCTCTACGACGCCTGCATCCTCGGCGGCGGCCCCGGCGGGGCGGCCGCGGGCGCCCTGCTCTCGCGGCGCGGCTTCCGCGTGCTGCTCGTCGACACCGGCGGCGACGCGCTCCGGCCCGACGGCGGCTGGCTCGTCCCGACCGGCCCGTCGCTCCTCCCGTCCACCCGCCACCTGCCGGCGGCCGAGGCGCTGCTCGGCGAGCTCGGCCTCGCCACCGACGCGGCCCGCGCCCTCGAGCCGCTCACGCCCGACCTGCAGCTCCTCATGCCGCGCCACCGGCTCGACCTGGCGCGCGACCGCGCCCACCTCGCCGCCGAGCTGCGGCGCGAGTGGCCGGGCGACGCGGCCCGGGTCGGCGCCGGGCTGGACGCGCTCTCGGCGGTGGCCGACGCGGGCGGCCTCTTCCTCAAGGAGGCGCCGCCGCTGCCGCCGGCCGGCTTCCTCGACGGCTTCCCGCTGCGCAAGGCGCTCAAGGCGGCCGCCCAGGCCGCCGGCCGGAGCGCCGACGACCTGACCGGCGCGCCGCCGCTCGCCGGGCTCGACGGCCACCCGCTCGGCGCGGCGCTGCTGGCGCTCCACCGCTTCCTCGGCCACCTCGATGGGGAGCAGGCGCCGCTCTCGGTGAGCCGGCTCTGCGGCGCCGCGCTGCGCGGCCTGCACCGGACCTCCGCCACCGCGCCGCCGCTCGACGAGGCCCTGCGGCGCAAGGTGGCCGAGACGCGCGGCCAGGTGATCGGCTCGGCGGCCGAGCCGGCCCGCATCGAGTCGATCGCCCTCGACGGCAACCGGCTCGGCGCGGTGCGGCTGCACGGCTCGCCGGACGCCTACGTGGCCCGCGCCTTCGTGCTCGGCGGGCCGGCCCGCAGCCTGGTGCCGCTCCTCCCGCCCGAGGCGGTGCGGGGCCGGGTGGCCGAGGCGCTCGCCCGCATCACGCCGGGCCGCCGGCTCGCCTCGCGCCACCTGGTGCTGGGGCCGGCCGCCATCCCGCCCGGCCTCGGCCCGGCGGCGCTGGTGCTGGCCGACGGCGCCCCCGACGACGCGGTGCTGGTCGAGGTGGCGGCGGCGCGGCGCGAGCCGCGCAAGGGTCACGCGGAGCCGGCGGCCGGGGAGCGGCTGGTCTCGGCGTGGACGCTGGCGCCGGCCGACGGGGACGCCGCCGCGGCGCTGGCCCGGCTCGACGCGGCCATCGCCGAGGCCGTCCCGTTCCACGAGCGCCACGTCGTCCACGCCGCCGCGGCCACCGTGGTGCCGCACCTGGTGCGCGTCGACGAGCCGGCGCTCGGCGTGGCCGGCCTGCCGGTGCGGGGCCTCTGGAAGAACCTCTTCCTCGCGAGCCGCGAGGTGGTGCCGGGGCTGGGGCTCGAGGGCGAGCTCTACGCCGGACTGCAGGCGGCGGTGCACGCCGCCACCCTCCTCGGGGCAAAGGACAAGCCGAGGTAGGGGTAAAGCCTCTTGCTTTCTCGGCGCGGATGCGTAATATGCCGCGCTCTTTCGGTTTTCGGAGAAGATTCCATGGCACGCCGCTGCGAAGTGTGTGGCAAGGGTCCGCTGGTCGGCAACACGGTCTCCCACGCCAACAACAAGAACAAGACCCGGTCGCTCCCGAACCTGCGCTCGGTGCGCGTCACCCAGGCGGGCGAGGTGAAGCACATCCGCGTCTGCACCCGCTGCCTCAAGGCGGGCAAGGTGACGAAGGCTGGCCGCGGCGGGCGCGCGAGCGCCACCGCGTCGGCCTAAAGGTCCCCGGGGCGCCGCCTCGCCGCGCCGCTGGCGTGCGCGGGGCGTGCGACGCATCGACGTGAGCCGGATCCCGGTCACCGAGGCGCCCCACCCCGACGGTCCAGAGCTGGAGCGGCTCCGCACCGGCCGCCTCGTGGCCCGGCTCCACGCCGGCGATCGCGAGGCGGTGCTGGCCGTGGAGCGCGCCCTGCCGTCCATCGCCCGGCTGGCCGACGCCATCGCGGCGGCCATCGGCGCGGGCGGGAGGCTCCTCTACGCCGGCGCCGGCACCTCCGGCCGCCTCGCCGCGCTCGACGCGGCCGAGTGCCCGCCCACCTTCGGCGTCGCGCCGTCGCGCGTCCGCGCCCTCGTGGCCGGCGGCGCGCGGGCGCTCTCGCGCGCCGTCGAGGGG
>DASTGK010000390.1:0-8900 GCA_035719085.1 Anaeromyxobacteraceae bacterium | reverse complement strand
CCACCGGGGCCGCGGGCTGCTCGGCCGTCGGCTCGCCGGCCGCGATCGGCGCCGGCGTCTCGGCCGGCTCCGCGGAGACGGGCTCCGGCTCGGGCTCGGGCTCGACGGCCACCGGCGGAGGCGGCGGCTCGGCCGGCGCCTCGACGACGGGCGGCGGCGGCGCGGCGTGGACCACCGGCGCGGGCGGCGGCGGGGGGGGCGGCGGCAGGTTGGCCTTCTTGCGGACCACGAAGCCGGGGCCGGCCGGGCGCGGCGCGGCCGCCTTGGGCTTCTTCTCCGCCACGATCTTCTCGTAGGCGGCCTGGGCCTGGTCGTCGTCGAGCGACGACGAGTGGCTCTTCACGTCGAAGCCGAGGTGATGGAGCTTGTCGACGAGCTCTTGGTTGCTGAGCTCGATCCCCTGCTCCTTGAGCTGCTTGGCCAGCTCGTGAACCCGCTTCTTGGACATTGGTCTCGACTCCTAATCCTTGCCGCCAGCGGCCGTCAACCCGCGCCGCAGCGCGTCCCCGTCGCACGTGAGGTCGCCGCGGCGGAAGGCCCGCGCGAAGGCGCGACGCCTCAGGGCCCGCTCCAGGCAGGCCTCCGCGGGGTGCAGCCAGCCCCCCCGCCCACCGCTCCGATCCGCATCCACCACCACGTGCGCTCCCTCTCCGACCCGGACCCGGACCCGGACCAGCGCGGCCTGGGGCGCCGTGGCGCCGCAGCCGAGACAGGTCCGGACCGGCTCGCTCACCCCAGGACCTCGTTGCGCGCCTTCTCGGCGTCGAGCTCGGCCCGCAGCTTGGCCTCTTCCTCGAGGTAGACCCCGACGGCGTGCTTCAGCTGGCGCGCCTTCTTGATGCCGAGGGCCGTCGAGTCGGCCAGCTTGTTCACGTCCGGCTCGGCGTGGATGGCCTCGACGGTGCCGTAGCCGGCCGCCTTGAGCGCCTCGATGGTCTTCTCGCCGACGCCGCGGACGCGCGCCATGCGCTCCTCCTGCGTCAGGCCGTCCGGGTGGCGCCGCGCCTCGGCGATGCGGGCCGCCTCGCGCTCCGCCTCGAGCTTCATCTCCTTCTCGGCGTCGACGATGGCCTGCTCCCGGGCCCGCTTCTGCAGATCGGGGATCATCTCCAGCGCGAAGCCGGGGAACTGCGTCAGCATCTCCACCGAGGCGTTGGCGACGTCCTGCGCCTTGCGGAAGCCGTGGGCGTAGAGCATCTCCTGCGTCGCCTCGGGGATGTCGATGGCCTCGAAGCTCTCGCGGGCGAACTCGTGCATCTCCTTGACCCGGGTCTCGGAGTTGATGTCGAGCTTCCAGCCGGTGAGCTGCGAGGCGAGGCGGACGTTCTGGCCGCGGCGCCCGATGGCCAGCGAGAGCTGGTCGTCGGGGACGATGATCTCCATGGCGCGGTTCTGCTCGTCGACGAGCACCCTGGCCACCTCGGCCGGCGCCAGGGCGCGGCAGACGAACTGCGGCGGGTCCTCGTGCCAGGGGACGATGTCGATCTTCTCGCCGCGCAGCTCCTGGACCACCGCCTGGACGCGGCTGCCCTTCATGCCGACGCAGGCGCCGACCGGATCGACGTCGGAGTCGCGCGAGGAGACGGCGATCTTGGCGCGGCCGCCCGGCTCGCGGGCGGCGGCCTCGATGACCACCACGCCCTCGGCGATCTCGGGGACCTCCATCTCGAAGAGCTTCTTGAGGAGGTCGACCGAGGCGCGCGACAGGATGATCTGCGGCCCCTTCGACTCGCGCAGCACGTCGACCACGTAGGCCTGGATCCGGTCGCCGGCGCGGTAGCTCTCGCGCGGCACCTGCTCGCGCACCGGGAGCACCGCCTCGGCGCGGCCCAGGTCGACGATGACGTTGCCGCGCTCGAAGCGGCGGACGATGCCGGTGATGACCTCGCCCTTGCGGTCCTTGTACTCGTTGAAGACGTTCTCGCGCTCCGCGTTGCGGGTGCCCTGGATCATCACCTGCTTGGCGGTCTGGGCGGCGATGCGGCCGAAGCCGCGGCGGAAGGTCTTGAGCTTGAGGAGGTCGCCCCACTGCTCGTCCTGGGCGCGGGCCTCGTCCTCGTCCTCGGGGCGGTAGAAGATGGGGAAGTCGAGCTCGTCGCCGACCTCGGCCTCGATCCCCTTCTCCAGGGCGAAGGCCACGGGGATCATGTTGGCCGGATCCGGGATGGGGGCCTCCTCCGTCGGATCGGCCACGATGGTGAGCACCTGGAACAGGTCGATCTGCCCGCGATCCTCGTCGTACTTGGCCTTGAGGTTGCGCTCCATGCCGAAGTGCCGCTTGGCGGCGCTCTGGATGGCCTCCTCGAGGATCTCGACGAGCTTCGGCCGGTCGATGCCCTTGTCCTTGGCGACCTGGTCGAGGATCAGGTTCAGGTTCACGCTCTGCTGCATGGCTCAGTCCTTCCTGCGGAGATCGGCCTCGAAGTCGTACTCGAGGTTGGCCTTGGCGACCTGATCGAGTGGGACGCGGTGGAGGACGCCGTCGACGTCCAGCTCCACGGCGCCGTCCTTGAAGCCCCGGAGCACGCCGGCCCAGTGCTTGCGGCCCGGGCTGCCGGGGGCGGTGCCGGTCACGGGCCCGTAGGTCTTCAGGCGGGCGCGCTGGCCGGCGAAGCGGTCGAAGTCCTGGGGCTTGCGGAGCGGCCGCTCCAGCCCCGGCGAGGAGACCTCGAGGTCGTAGGCCGGCTCGATGACGTCGGCCACGTCGAGGATCGGGTCGACCAGGTTCGACACCGCCTGGCAGTCCTCGATGCCGGTGCCGCCCGGCTTGTCGACGTAGAGCCGCAGCGTCCAGCGGCCTCCGCCGCGGACCCACTCCACCTCGACGAGCTCGTAGCCGTCGCGGGACAGGACCGGCTCGAGCAGCCGCCGCACCTGGTCAGCGATCGGTTCTTGGGCGATGCCGGTCATGTCCTCGATACCAAAAGAAAAAAGTGGGCGCTGCTGCGGCCCACTTTCGCGCCCGGTCGCCCGGGGACCTCGAAAATGTGGGGGGTTAGGTAACAGAACGGGCCCGCGCGGTCAAGGCGGCCGCCCCCCCGACCTACCCCAACCAGACCTCGAGCCCCTGGGCGTTCAGCTCGAGGTCGTTGTCGAACTTGTCGAGCGCCCACTCCTTCGTCACCGGGGCGCCGTGCGCGGCCAGCCCCTCGAGCAGGAAGGCCGCGAGCCCCGCCTTGATGGCGGCGTGGCGGCCCGGGCCGGCCGGGGCGGCGCGGGCCACCCTGACGTGCTCGTCGATGCCGCGGTGGAGCGCGGCCGCGTGGCGGGCCAGGTCGCCCTCGACCAGGCCGTAGTGGGTGAGGTAGGCGCGCTCGGGCCGCTCGGCCAGCATCCGGTCGATGGTGGCGTGGAGCGCCTCCGGGTCGAACTGCACCGGCGTGGTGGTCGGGAAGAAGAAGGGGCCGGCCGCGGCGTCGGTCTCGCGGTAGGAGAGGCCGAAGGAGTCGCCGGTGAAGAAGCCGCGCGTCGCCTCGTCGAAGACCACGAAGTGGTGCTTGGCGTGGCCCGGGGCGTCGAGGAAGCGGAGCGGCCGGCCGCCGAGGTCGATCGAGAAGCCGTCGGGCGCCTCGACCACCCGCGCCGCCGGGACCGGCACCGGATCGCCGTAGAGCCGCTGCGTCGCCTCGGCGCCGTAGACCGCCACCGTGCCGGCCCAGAGCTTCGACGGGTCCACGAGGTGGCGGGCGCCGCGCGGGTGGGCCACGAGCGTGGCCGACGGGAGCTCGCGCATCAGGGCGCCCGCGCCGCCGGCGTGGTCGAGGTGGACGTGCGTGACGACCACGTGGCTCACCGCGCTCCGCGGGAGGCCGAGCTGGTCGAGCGCCGCCAGGACGCGCGGCACCGTGCCGGCGTTGCCGGTCTCGACCACGGCGGCGCCGTCCCGGCCGCGCACCAGGTAGCAGGCGGCGACGAGCGGTCGGACGTAGCCGGTCTCGACGAGGTGGACGCCGGGGGCGACTTCGCGGGCGGGCTCGTAGGGCATGGGCGGGCTCCGTGGTGCGCGAGGGGGGGGTCGACGACGGTAGCAAGGGTGCGGAGAGACGCGAAGTGAGAACGGGCGAGCGCCCCTTCTGCGTCGCCGGCTGCCCCCTCACCCCGCCCGCCGCTGGCCTCGCCGCAAGGCGAGGCCCGACGCCGCGTCGCCGGCTGCCCCCTCAACCCGGCCCTCTCCCCCGGTGGGGGAGAGGGAGCCGATCGACTATGCCAATTGCAGCCCCAGCAGCCACTCCCGGTTGCCCGCCGGCCCGGCGATCGGGCTCTCGGCGTGGCCCTGCACCTCGAAGCCGAGCTCGCGCGCCGCCGCCGCCACCGCCTCGAGCGCCGCGAGCCGCTTGGCGTCGTCGCGCACCACGCCGCCCTTGCCCACCTCGCCCTTGCCCACCTCGAACTGCGGCTTCACGAGGAGGAGCGCCCAGCCGCCCGGCCGGAGGATGGCCTTCACCGCCGGCAGGATGAGCTTCAGGGAGATGAACGAGAGGTCGCCCACCACCAGGTCGACCCGCTCGCCGAGCGCCTCGGCGGTGAGCGCGCGGGCGTTCTCGCGCTCGCGCACCACGACGCGCGGGTCGCCGCGGAGCTTCGGGTGGAGCTGGCCGTAGCCGACGTCGACGGCGAAGACGCGCGCCGCGCCGCGCTGCAGGAGGAGGTCGGTGAAGCCGCCGGTCGAGGCGCCCAGGTCGGCGCAGGTGAGCCCCGCGGGCGAGACCGGGAAGACCTCGAGCGCCTTCTCCAGCTTGAGGGCGCCGCGCGAGACGTACCTCTGCGGGGCGGCGTCCTCCTTCAGGCGGATGGGGAGCGCCGGGTCGACCTGCTGGCCCGGCTTGTCGACGCGCGCCTCGCCCACCACCACGGCGCCGGCCATGACGAGCGCCTGGGCCTTGGCGCGCGACTCGGCCAGGCCCCGCTCGACGAGGAGCAGGTCGATGCGCTGCCGGGCCACGGCCGCTAGGCCACGCCGCGGGCCGGGCGCGCCCCGGCGAGCTGGCGGCAGGCCGCGGCGATGGCGGCGGCGTCGATGCCCACCTCGGCCCGCTGCCGCGGCTGCTCGGCGTGGGTGATGAAGCGGTCGGGGATGCCGAGCCGCTTCACCGCCAGGCCAGCGGCGACGAGCCCGCGGGCCTCGAAGGCCTCCAGGCAGGCGGCGCCGAAGCCGCCGGCGAGGGCGTTCTCCTCGACGGTGACGACGCGGCGGGCCTTCTCGGCCTCGGCGCAGAGGAGCGCCTCGTCGAGCGGCTTCACGAAGCGCGGGTCGACGACCGTGACCGCGATCCCCTCCCCGGCCAGCGCCTCGGCGGCGGCGAGCGCCGCGGCCAGCGTGGTGCCGGCCGCCGCCACGAGCACGTCGGGCCGCGCCCCGCCGTCGCGCACCACCCGCCCCTTGCCGACCGGCAGCGGCGCGGGGTCGGCGTCGAGCGCCACGCCCAGGCCGGCGCCGCGCGGGAAGCGGAGCGCGCACGGGCCGGCGTGCAGGAGCGAGGTGCGCAGCATGCGGCGCAGCTCGTTCTCGTCGGACGGCGCCATCACCACCAGGTTGGGCACGCAGCGCAGGTAGGAGAGGTCGAAGGCCCCCTGGTGCGTCTTGCCGTCGGCGCCCACCAGGCCGCCGCGGTCGAGCGCGAAGGTGACCGGCAGCTGCTGCAGCGCCACGTCGTGGATGATCTGGTCGTAGGCCCGCTGCAGGAAGGTGGAGTAGATGGCCACCACCGGCCGCACCCCCTCGCAGGCCATGCCGGCGGCGAAGGTGACGGCGTGCGGCTCGGCGATGCCGACGTCGTAGGTCCGGTCCGGGAACGCCTGCTTGCACTTGATGAGGCCGGTCCCCTCCAGCATGGCGGCGGTGATGGCCACCACCTTGGGGTCGCGCCGCATCTCGTCGCACAGCGCCTCGGCGAAGAGGTCGGTCCAGGCCTTGGCCGACGCCTTCTTCACCGACTTGCCGGTGGCCACGTCGAAGAAGGAGAGGCCGTGGCCGCGCGTGGCCGGGTCGGACTCGGCCGGGTGGTAGCCCTTCCCCTTGGTGGTGACGACGTGGAAGACGACCGGGTCGCCGAAGGTGACGAGCTTCTGGAAGGTCTCCACCAGCGCCACCACGTCGTGGCCGTCGGCCGGGCCGACGTAGTGGAAGCCGAGCCCCTCGAACATCACGCCCGGGGTGACGAGCGCCTTGGCCGCGGTGATGCCGTGGCGGATGGCGTCGATGGCCTCGTGCCCCTTGGGCAGCCGCTCCAGGAACTCCTTCACGCCCTTGCGCCACCGGTTGTAGGTGCGCGAGGTGAACTTCTTCGAGAGCCACTCGCTCATCGCCCCGACGTTGGGCGAGATCGACATCTCGTTGTCGTTGAGGACGACGATCAGGTCGCGCTTCAGGTAGCCGGCCTGGTTGAGCCCCTCGAAGGCCTCGCCGCCGGTCATGGCGCCGTCGCCCACCACCGCCACCACCTTGCCGGGCGCGCCGGTGAGGTGCTTCGCCTCGAGCATGCCGAGCGCCGCCGAGATGGCGGTGGAGGCGTGGCCCACGCCGAAGGCGTCGTGCTCCGACTCGTGCCGCTCCGGGAAGCCGGCCAGGCCGCCCTCGGTGCGGATGGAGCGGAAGGCGCCGCGCCGGCCGGTGAGCAGCTTGTGGGCGTAGGCCTGGTGGCCCACGTCCCAGACCAGCTTGTCCTGCGGCGAGGCGAAGACGTAGTGGAGCGCGACGTTGATCTCGACGGCGCCGAGCGACGAGCCGAGGTGGCCGCCGTTCTTGGCGCAGACGTGGATGATCTCCTCGCGCAGCTCGGCGCAGAGCTGGGGGAGCTGATCCGGCCGGAGCGCCTTCAGGTCGGCGGGGGAGTCGATCCGGTCGAGCAGGCGGGGCATGGGCGTCGTCTCCTTCTCCATCACTTCTTCCGGTCGAGGACGTAGCGGGCCAGCGCGCGCAGCGGCTCGGCGGGCGGGCCGAGCGGCGCGAGGGCGGCGAGCGCCTCGTCGAGCAGCCCCTCGGCGCGGCGGCGGGCCGCCTCCTGGCCGAGGAGCGCCGGCAGCGTCGACTTGCCGGCCGCGGCGTCCTTGCCGGCGCGCTTGCCGAGGGTGGCGGTGTCGGCGGTGAGATCGAGCAGGTCGTCGGCGATCTGGAAGGCGAGGCCGAGCGAGAGCCCCACGTGGTAGGCGGCCGCGGCGTCGGCCCCGGCGCACAGGGCGCCGCCGGCCACGCTGGCCGCGAGGAGCGCGCCGGTCTTGCAGCGCATCAGCTCCAGCACCTCGGCCTCGCCGAGCCGCCGGTGCTCCCCCTCCATGTCGCGCTGCTGCCCCTCCACCATCAGGGCGGCGTTGTCGGCGAGGAGGCGGGCGGCCGCCGCGGCGCGCGGGTCGGCGGCGGCGAGCAGGTGGCGGAAGGCGAGCGTCTGCAGCCCGTCGCCCACCAGGACCGCCGTCGCCTCGTCGTAGGCCTTGTGGACCGTCGGCCGGCCGCGGCGCAGGTCGTCGTCGTCCATGGCCGGCAGGTCGTCGTGCACCAGCGAGTAGGTGTGGACGCACTCCATGGCCAGCGCGAAGCGCATGGCGAGCGACCCGTCGGAGGCGTCGCCGCCGTGGGCCTCGCAGGTGGCGAGCACCAGCGCCGGGCGGAGCCGCTTGCCGCCGCCCAGCAGGGCGTACTTCATGGCGTCGACCAGCCGCTCCGGGGCGCGGCCGCGCCGCTCCTCGGCCAGGGCGGCCAGCCCGGCGTCGACGCGGGCGCCGACCGATCGGAGGTAGGGCTCGATGGCGAAGGTGGGGGGGGCCAAGGTGGGCGATTTCTAGCACGGCCCGCGGCGCCGCTCACCAGCGCCGGTCCGGATCGCGGACCGGCGCCGTCCGGGATGCGTGGGCGGTTACGCCGGGGCCGGCGCGGGGCTCGGGCGCGAGGCCAGGATCTCGCGGATGCGGCCGACGAGGCCGTCCATGTCGATGGGCTTCGAGAAGTAGGCGATGGCGCCGGCCCCGAGGCCGGTCCGCTCGTCCTCGGCGCTCTTGCGCGCCGAGATGAAGATCACCGGGATGTCGGCGAAGATCGGGTTCTTCTTGATGGCGCGGCAGAGCTCGAAGCCGTCGATCCAGCTCATCATCACGTCGAGCAGGATGACGTCCGGGCGGTCGACGTGCATCGCCGAGATGAGCCGGAGCCCGTTGGCCGCCTGCCCCACGTCGAACCCCTCGAGCTCGAGCGCCAGGGTCAGCATCTCGCGCGTGTCGCGGTCGTCGTCGACGATGATGATGCGGGGCTTGGACACGCGCTCCTCGACCATCGCTCAGCCGCGCTCGGGGTCGAGCGGCACCGTCTCCTCGCCGCCGTCGGCGCTCCGGACCAGCAGCTCCACGCGCCGCTCCGCCTCGTCCAGCTTCCGCGACGCCTCGCGCGCCAGCCGCACGCCCTCGGCGAACTTCTCCACGGAGGCCTCGAGCGGCAGGTCGCCGGCCTCGAGCGCCTCGACCACCTGCTCCAGCTGCGCCACCAGGGCGTCGTACGGCTGCTCGGCCGCCGCCGCCGCGGTCCCCTCGTCCTTCGCTCGCGCCACTCCAGCCTCCTCCCTCGATCGTTTAGCCTCGCCGGCGCGGCGAAGCAATGGACGACCCGGCGGGGCTGCGCGGAGGATCGGCGCCGTCCTGCCCGCGTCCTGGCACCGGATCGTCGCCGGCGTCGCGCGCCGTCACCGTGGCGTCGAGCCAGCCCTCGCCGAGCGCGACCCGGAGCGCGTCGCCCGGCTCCACGTCGCCGCTCCGGGTGACGAGCCGCCCGTCGGCGAGGGCCAGCGCGAAGCCGCGCCGCAGGAGCTTCGCCACGTTGGCCGGCTCGAGCCGGGCCCCGAGCCGCTCCAGCCGGAGCTCCTCGCGCCGGAAGGTGGCGGCGCGCCAGCCGTCCAGCCGCCGCCGGGCCGCCTCGA
>DASTGK010000389.1:0-2907 GCA_035719085.1 Anaeromyxobacteraceae bacterium | reverse complement strand
TCGAGCGTCTGGCGCATCGCCCACGCGCTGGTGGTGCCCTTCTCGGCGCTGCTGGCCGGCCGCGAGGCGCGCGGCGCGGCGGTGCTGCGCCAGCGGGACTCGAAGGTGCTCTCCTCGCGCGACGGCTCGTTCGTCTCGCGCGCCCTCTTTCCCTTCGAGGAGCCGCGCCGGGTCGAGCTCTACGAGCTGCGGCTCGCGCCCCACGCCGCCGAGCACGCCGAGCCCCACGCCCCCGGCACCTCCGAGAACCTGGTGGTGGCCTCCGGCGCCGTGGCCATCGAGGTGGCCGGCGAGCGCTCGGCGCTCGAGGCGGGCGACGCCATCGTCTTCCAGGCCGACGTGCCGCACGCCTACGTCAACGACGGCGACGTCGAGGCGGTGCTCTACCTCGTCATGACCTACGCCGAGACGGTGGGCTAGCCCGCCGCCTCGCGGCGCCGCGCCCCGCCCCGGGACGCGGCGGCCCCCCCCCCCGGCCTCAGGCCGGCACGGTGTCGAGCGTCTGGCGCAGGTCGGCGATCAGGTCGGCCGGGTCCTCGATGCCGATCGAGAGCCGGATGACGCCGTCGGTGATGCCGGCGCGCTGGCGCGCCTCCGGGGTCATGGAGGCGTGGGTCATCGAGGCCGGGTGGGCCACCAGGCTCTCGACGCCGCCCAGGCTCTCGGCCAGCGTGAACCAGCGCAGCGAGCGGAGCACGTGGTCGACGCGGTCCTGGCGGAAGTCCCGGAGCTCGAAGCTGAGCATGCCGCCGAAGCCGTCCTGCTGCCTGCGGGCGAGCGCGTGCTGCGGGTGGCCCGGCAGCCCCGGGTAATGGACGCGCGCCACCGCCGGGTGGCCGGCCAGGAACTCGGCCACCGCCTGGGCGCCCGCCTCGTGGGCCCGCATCCGCAGGAGCAGCGTCTTCAGCCCGCGCAGCACCAGGAAGCAGTCGTGCGGGCTCTGCGAGGTGCCGAGCAGGTTGTTCATGCTCTGGATGCGCTGGAGGAGCCCGGTGCGGCCGGGCGCGGCCACCACCGCCCCGCCCACCACGTCGCTGTGGCCGTTCAGGTACTTGGTGGTGGAGTGGACCACCAGGTCGGCGCCGTGCTCGAAGGGGCGCTGCAGCACCGGCGAGAGGAAGGTGTTGTCGACCACCGTGAGCGCGCCGCGCGCCCGCGCCAGCGCGGCCACCGCCGCGATGTCGGTGAGCCGGAGCAGCGGGTTGGAGGGCGTCTCGATCCAGACCATGCCCGTGTCGTCGCGCAGGGCGGCCTTCACCGCGGCGAGGTCGCCGAGGTCGAGGTAGGTGACGCGGAGCCCGTAGGCCTGCTTGGCGTGCTCCAGGGCGCGGAAGGTGCCGCCGTAGCAGTCGACGGTGCAGAGCAGGTGGCTGCCGGCCGGCAGGAGGTTGAGCGCCACGATGACCGCGCTCATGCCGGTGGTGGTGCAGGTGGCCCCGCCGCCGCCCTCGAGCTGCGCGATGGCCTCCTCCAGCGCGGCGCGCGTCGGGTTGCCGCTGCGCGTGTAGTCGAAGCCGGCGTTGGTGCAGACGTCGCGGAAGGCGAAGGTGGACGACTGGTAGATGGGCGGCATGACCGCGCCGTAGGCCGGGTCGGGCTGCACGCCGGCGTGGACGCAGCGGGTGGCGAGCCGCGCCCCCGGCACGAGCGGCGCGCGCCGGGTCCAGCCGACCTGCCCCGGCGTGCCGGGCGGCACGATGGTGAAGTGGTAGGCCGGGTTGCCGGGGACGTTCGAGTCGAGGTGGATGTCGTCGGACATGGCGCCTCCTCCAGGCGGGCTGCGCCGCGGGCGGCGGCAGGGAACGAGAGTGGTAGCCGCTCCGGGCCGCGATGACAAATGGGAGCCCTTGTCCGGCTGCAAAGCGTCCGTTAAAACAGATGCCCATGGACCTCCGCGAAGGCTTCGTCCCGACCGTCGGCAACACCCCCCTCATCCGGCTGCGCCGCCTCTCGGAGCTGACCGGCTGCGAGATCCTCGGCAAGGCCGAGTTCCTCGAGCCGGGCGGCTCGGTGAAGGACCGGGCGGCGCTCGCCATCGTGCTCGACGCCGAGCGGCGCGGGCTGCTCCGCCCCGGCGGCGTCATCGTGGAGGGGACGGCCGGCAACACCGGCATCGGCCTCACGCTCGTGGGCAACGCGCGCGGCTACCGGACCGTCATCGTCATCCCGGAGACGCAGAGCCAGGAGAAGAAGGACACGCTCCGGCTCGGCGGGGCGACGCTCTACGAGGTGCCGGCGGTCCCCTACAGGAACCCGAACAACTACGTCCACGTGGCGCAGCGCGTGGCGGAGAGGCTGGCGCGCACCGAGCCGAACGGCGCCATCTGGGCCCAGCAGTTCGACAACCTGGCCAACCGGCAGGGCCACTACGAGACCACCGGCCAGGAGATCTGGCGGCAAACGGAGGGCAAGGTGGACGGCTTCGTCTCCGCCATCGGCACGGGCGGCACGCTGGCCGGCGTGGCGCAGGCGCTCCGGGAGAAGAAGCCCTCCGTGAAGATCGCCCTGGCCGATCCGCCCGGCGCGGCCATGCACGCCTACTTCACCACCGGCGAGCTCAGGGCCGAGGGCACCTCCATCACCGAGGGGATCGGCCAGGCGCGCGTCACCAGGAACGTCGAGGGGCTGAAGGTCGACTTCAGCTTCCAGATCCAGGACCTCGAGACGGTGCAGACGGTCTTCGACCTGGTGGCCCAGGAGGGGCTGGTGCTGGGCAGCTCCTCCGGCATCAACGTGGCCGGCGCGGTGCGCCTGGCCAGGCAGCTCGGGCCCGGCCACACCATCGTCACCATCCTGTGCGACTCCGGGACCCGCTACGCCTCCCGCCTGTTCAACGCAGCCTTCCTGCGGAGCAAGGGGTTGCCGGTCCCCGCCTGGCTGGACGGGCCCCGGCCGGCGCTGCCCGAC
>DASTGK010000388.1:0-3278 GCA_035719085.1 Anaeromyxobacteraceae bacterium | reverse complement strand
GGTGCGGCCGGGCGCGACGCGGGTGCTGCGGCGCGGCGGCGAGGCGGTGGAGCCGGGGCCGCTCGTCGAGGCGCCGAGCGGGGGCGGCGCGCCCATGGCGAGGAGCCGCTGCTCGAGCGCCGGGTGGCTGTCCCAGGGGGCGGGCGGGCGCCGGGCCGCCGCCTCGAGCGCCCGGTCCACCTCCTCGCGCCTGGCCGGCGCGGCCAGGAAGCGGCGGAAGCCCTCGAGGAGCGGCAGCCGGGCGCCCTGCTCGACGAGCGGCACGAGGTCGAGATCGAAGTAGGCGTCCCACGGGGCGGCCAGCGCCTCGATCTTCCGGAGGGCGGACGCCGCGGCGCGCGGGCCGCAGAGCGCGGCGGCGTGGGCGTCGGCGGCCAGCTCCTGCTCGCGCGAGACGGCGCCCGAGGCGGCGAGGAAGAGCCGGCCGTAGGCGCGGAACGGCGCGTCGAGCAGGAAGGCCGAGCCGTCGAGGGCGTCGACGGTGGAGCCGATGGCGGCGCGCGTGCGGTGCACCCAGGCGCCGAGCAGGAGGTCGCCGCCGACGCGGTGGCCGAGCTCGTGGGCCAGCACCGCGGCCAGCTCGTCCCGCTCCAGCGCGGCGACGAGCGGCAGGCCGAGCTCCACCACCCAGGTGCGCCGCAGCCCGAGCCAGCGCCGCTCCACCCAGATGGCGGCGTTGGCGCGCGAGGCGAGGTGCACCACCGCGGGCACCGGCGCGCCGGAGCGGCGGGCCACGTCGGCGAGCAGGGCGTGGAGCGCCGGGAACTCGTCGCGGCCGAGCGGCGCCGGGCGCGCCTCCGCCGGCTTCTGGCCCCAGCGCGGGCGGAGCCCCCAGGCGACCACCGCGGCGCCCGCGCCGGCGAGGAGGCCGGCGCCGTCGGGCCCGTCGCCGTAGGCGGCCTGGGCGACCGGGATGGCGGCGAGGCCGGCCACCAGGCCGAGCGCCAGCGCCCAGAACCCGGCCCAGAGGGCGAGCGACAGGAGCGCCCGGCCGATCAGGGAGCGGCGGCGGGCGGTGCCCACGCGGCGATGGCCCTCGTCACGTTGCCGGCCAGCCAGTCGTCGTGGCGCGCCCCGGCGACGAGCCGCTCCCGCTCCGCCGCCGGGAGCGAGGCGTTGCGCGAGCGGACGAGCTGCGCGGCGGCCCGGAGATCCAGGTCCAGCTCGGGCAGCGCGGCCGCCTCGCCCTTCACGAAGCGCTGGAAGGCGAGGAGCTCGGCCCCGACGATCGGCCCGTAGCGCGAGAGCGCCTTGGCCGCCGCGCCGGCGCCGGTGCGGACCGCCTCGCCGAAGAGCAGCCCCCAGGTGCCGCGGTCGAGGAGCGCCACCTCGGGCACGGTGAGGGCGGCGGCCGAGGCGAGCGCCGCGGCCGGGTCGCGCCCCACGGCGGCGAGCAGCTTCACGAGCCGCGTCGGCGAGCCGGCCTCCACCGGCAGGCCGGCCCGGGCGCGCAGGAGCTGATCGGGGCTGTCCTTCTCGAGCCGGCGCACCAGCTTGTCCGGCTGGGGCGCGCCGTCGAGCGCCGCCACCCGGGCGAAGAGGACGGCCGGCTCGAGCTGATCGCGCCGCTCCCCGGGGGCGTCGAAGGTCTTCTCGAGGAGCGACAGGGCGTCGGCGCGCTTGCCGAGCGCCACCAGCGCCACCGCCTCCTCGGGCAGCACGTCGAGCGCGTCGGCCGGCGCCGCGCTCCGCAGGGCGCGCCAGGTGGCGTCGGCCCCGGCGAAGTCGCCGGTCCGGGTCCGGATCGCCGTGACGATGCGCAGCAGGTCGGGGTCGGACGGGAACCGGGCCACCAGCTGCTCGCCGAGCGCCGCCTGCTCCGGACCCCGCAAGAGCCGCAGCAGCAGGTACTGCGCGCGGGCCGAGCCGGGCGCCGCCTGGGCGCGCCGCCGGTACTCGGCCACGAGCTCGGCCTCCTGGCCGGCCGCCAGCATGGCGTTCTGGTAGCCGCGCTCCACCTTGGTGTCGTCGGGCCGCGCCGCGAGCGCCAGGCGCGCCACGCGCACGCCCTCGGCCGGATCGGCGGCGGTGGCGAAGGCGATGGCCTGCAGGGCGTCGGGCGCGCTCCAGCCGCCCAGCCGCCCCTTCGCCTCGTGGATGCGCGCCGCGTCCCGGTCGCGCCCCCCGTCGAGCAGGACGAAGGCGCAGAGGTCGGCGCCGTCCATGCCCTGCTCCCGCGCCACGTCGACGTGGCGGCGCACCACCCGCTTCTGCCCCTCGGACATCGAGACCTGGTGCGGCGAGTCCTTGAAGGCGTCGTCCACCTTGGGGATGCGCACCACCTCGTCGCCGCAGTGGATCTTCCTGGCCGGCTCCTCGTCGGCCGGCGGCTTCTCCTTGTAGTAGGGCACCTCGGTGCGCACGAGCGGCGCGGCGCCGGCCACGTTCCAGACGAGCAGGTCGCCGCCCGCCGCGACGTCGAGCTGCAGCGGCTCGAGCTCGCCGCCCCCCTCGGCGCGGGCGCGCGCCTCGTGGCGGCCGACGGGCAGGTTGATCACGGCGCGCTGGCCGGCCGGCACGGTGAGCGCGGCCGGGCCCACCTGGACCAGCAGCGGCCGACCGAAGCCGTTCAGCACGTGCAGGTCGTGGTGGCGCGAGGCGTGGAACGCGCCGAGGGCGCCGCCGGCGACCGCGACGGCGGCGGCCAGCGCCACGCCGCGGCTCCAGAGCCAGGCGCCGAGGCTGAGCGGCGCGCGCGCGAAGAGCGTCCAGGAGGAGGAGAGGCCGGTGCGTCCGCCGCCCGCCACGACGTAGGCGCCGAGCGGGAAGAGCGGGACGGCGAAGAGGACCACCACGCAGTGGGTGGCGATGTGGCTGCCGTCCGGCTCCGGCTCGGCCTTGCCGAGCAGCGTGGCCCCGACGCTGTTGAAGGTGCCGAGCCAGGGCTTGCCCGCGAGCGGCCGGGCGAAGGCGCGCCGGCTGGCGAGGAGCGCGTCGATGGTCCGGCGGTGCTCCGGCAGGCGGCGCAGCAGCTTCGCCCAGAAGAGGGCGCGGTACACCTTGAACGGATCGCCGCGCTCGACGGCCTTGCGGATGGCGGGGTCGGCGCAGAGCGGCTCGAGCTCGGCGATGCGCTGCAACAGGCCGGCGGGATCCTGGATCATCGCGTGGTCCGGGGCGTGCGGTGAGGGGGAGGTGGAGCGGCGCCGATCCTAGCACCGCGCGTGGAGCCGGCGGCGCACGGTCCGGTGACGTCGCGCGGCGCACACGCGGCCCCACATGCGCGCACCCGGCCGCCGGAGCGGGCGGGCGCGCCACGCCACGGGAGGCTCGCCGGG
>DASTGK010000387.1:0-4648 GCA_035719085.1 Anaeromyxobacteraceae bacterium | reverse complement strand
ATCTGCGTCCGCGGGCCGTCGCCGTGGACGAGCCGGTACGGCAGCTCGGTCGGCGTGCCGCTCGTCCGGCCGTGCCAGACGGAGCCGTCGGAGAGGTCGGCGAAGACAAAGTCCACCGGCTTGGTCAGGGCCGGGTCGGCGCTGAGCGGCCCGCCCGCCGCGGCGAGGCGGTCGGGGTGCGGCGCCCGGGCCAGGCCGGCGAAGGGGACCACGGGCTCCACGATCCCTTGGATGGTGAATCGGCGGAGACCTGTGTCGGCACCGGCGAACCAGCCGCCCGCACCTCGAACGACGCTGTGGATCGGCTCGGTGAAAGGCACCGTGTCCTGGAAGTACGGCGAGACGATGGCGCGGTAGCCGACGGTCTGCGGGTCGGCGATGTGAGCCACGTAGAACTCGTTCGCGTCGAGCCCCACAATCTCGGGCTGGGTGCTCGTCAGGCTCTTGGCCCCCGCAGTCTGGCCGGACGTGCAGATCCAGACGGTGCCGTTCACCCCGCCCCCGAGCAGCGTCTCGGTCCCGGCGACGGCGAAGCTCTTGCCCGCCGTGCGCACCCAGCTGACCGAGCCGAAGCCGTTCCAGCTCTGGAGCGGCTGGCCCGTGAGACTGGAGGTGAACAGCGAGCCGGACGCCTCCTCGCCCCACGCGAGGGCATCCTGGACCGCGATACCCCGCGGACTCGTCCCCGTGGTGGCCACCGTCGCCACCGGACAGAGGCCGCCCGCGCAGCCGGCGCAGGCGTGGCCGCAGGCGCCGCAGCTCGCGTCATCGGCCGTGACGTCCTTCTCGCACCCGCTCGACGGATCGCCGTCGCAGTCGGCGAACCCCGGCAGGCAGGCGAACCCGCACGTCGCGCCGGCGCCGCAGATCGGCACGGCGTTGGCCGGCGCGCCCGGGCACGGCAGGCAGGAGACCGGGCCGCAGCCGGCGACCGGGTCGTCCTGGTCGACGCAGCGGTCGCCGCAGGCCTTCTGGCCGGGGCAGTCGGCGGCGAGCTTGGGGCGGTGGCTCGAGACGTCCGGCGTGAAGCTGCAGCCGGCGGCGAGGAGGGCGAAGGCGAGCGTGGCGCGCATGGTCGTCCCCTTCAGAACCGGCCGGCCACGGTCAGACCCGGCGCGCCGGCGTCGGCGATGGGCGTGACCAGCACCGGGATCTCGGAGGTGAGGTAGAGCGTCAGCCCGACGCCGGCGGTGACGGCGCCGGCCGCGAGCAGCACGTCGGCCGCCCGCGCGTTGCGCCGCTGCGTGTCCCAGCGGGCCTGGTAGTCGGGCTGCTGCCAGGCGCCCGGCAGCTGGTTGGCCTGCACGCGGGCCACGAGGCCGGTGACGGCCCCGCCCGCGAGGAGCAGGCCGCCGGCGCCGAGCGTCCACCAGCTCACGGTGCGCCGGGCTCGGAGCGAGGGGGCGTTGGGCGCCTCGACCGGCGGCAGCGCCGCGTGCAGGTCGGGGCGCACCTGCCGCAGCGCCGCGCGGAAGCGGAGCTCGGTCGCCATGGCGAGCTGCTCGTCGCCCAGCTCGGAGTAGCCGGCGCTGCGCGCGGCCGCGCTCCCCTTCCTGGCGTCGAGGAGCGAGACGGCGACGTGGTGGCGGCTCCCGATGACCGACGCCTCGCCGCTCACCACGTAGTCGGCGCCGAGCGCGCCGCCGATCTCGGCGAGGCACCCGTCGTCGGTGCAGCCGAGCATCTGCCGCTGCTTCTGGAAGTAGAGGAGGGTGTAGACGTCCTCCTGCGTGATGACCTGGAAGCCGGCCCGCGCCGCGTCGGCGGCGACGATGCTGGTGAGCGTCGCCGCGGAGCGGGCGCTCACCCCCTGGCCGGCCTTCAGGTCCATCACGGCCAGCTTCGGCTTCGGCGGCGGCGCCGCTCCGGCCGCCAGCGGCGCGGCCACGAGGGCGAGCACGATCCATCGGCGCATGCGGGGCCCCTCCCGTCTCCCTACGCCCTACCACATCGCCCCACCGACGGGCGACACCCCCAGGGTCGCGGGTTGACCCGGGCCGCCGGTCCGGATAGATCACCCCCTCTTCGGGATTTCGGAAGGAAGAACACATGGCTCGCGTCACCGTCGAAGACTGCCTCCCGCTCGTGGACAACCGGTTCGCCCTGGTGCTGCTCGCCACCAAGCGCACCCGCCAGCTGATGGCCGGCGCCCGCCCGCTGCAGCCGAACACCAAGAACAAGGCCCCGGTCCTCTCGCTCCGCGAGATCGCCACCGGCAAGGTCCGCTTCGACCGCGCGGTGCGCGACGCCCTCTCCGGCAAGTTCGACAAGGAGAAGGCGACGCTGCCGGCCGGCCAGACCCGCACGCTCCGCTAGGCCGCGAGGTCCTGCCGGCCGTGACCCCGAGGGGCGCCCGCGCGGCGCCCCTCCGCTTTTTGCGGGCCCGCGCGCCCTCAGTGGCGCGCGCCCCGCGGCGGCGCGCCCGGCCCGGCGAAGAGCGCCACCCCGCGCGCCCGCAGCTTCTCGGCCACCCGCTCGCTGCGCGTCAGCTGGAAGCGCTCGTAGAGCCGGAGGAGCCCGCGGTTCGAGGTGAGGTCGGCCAGCTCGGCGATCTCGGCGAAGCAGTCGGCGAACTGCTCGAACCGCTCGGCCAGCTCGGCGTAGAGCGCCTCGAGCGCCGCCCCGCGCTCGGCGTCGGCGAGCGCGCCGTAGGCCCGCTCCCCCATGGCCCGGTAGTAGCCGGCGTCCACCGGCGAGCGGGCCAGCGAGTCGCCGAAGAAGCCGGAGACGAAGAGCGAGGTGTCGCCGACCCGCTTGAGCCGGGCCGCCCGCTCGCGCCGGTCGGCGGCGAGGGCCCGGAGGAGCGTGAGCGCCAGCGGCTCGATGGAGACGGTGCCGTCCGGCTGCTCCACGTAGAGCCGCTCGGCGGCGAGGAAGCC
Organism: Anaeromyxobacteraceae bacterium; assembly: GCA_035719085.1. Lineage (GTDB taxonomy): Bacteria > Myxococcota > Myxococcia > Myxococcales > Anaeromyxobacteraceae > JADKCZ01. The sequence continues at coordinate 1,769 of DASTGK010000387.1, read as the reverse complement.
GGTCAGGAGCTCGACCAGGTAGAACTCGGTCTCCTCGCGCACCCGGACGCGCCGGAGCGAGAGCGTGTCGCCCACCATCTCGCGGAAGAACTCGCGGGCGCTCGGCCCGATGAGGATGTCGCCTGCCACGCGCGCCTCCCTGCCCCCCCCCCAGGGAAACGTAAGGAGCGGGGGTGCGCCCTTTCAAGCCACCGGGTCGCGGGGTCCCGGACGGCGCGGGCGGCGAGCGGACCGGACGCCGGCGCGCCCGTGGCAGTCCCGGACGTCAACTGCCAGCCGGGCCAAAAAAGCCCTGTGACGGCGCCGAGCTAGGAAATCGGCAGGTCGGCTTGACACCCCCTCCACCGTGATTACTATCCCGGCGCCGCTGGCAGTCGACGGATCGGACTGCCAAGTGCGGCGTTTTTTCGACCCCCCGCCCTCGCGGGCGGGGCCACGCATCACGAGGAGGCATCCATGGGCATTCGTCCGCTGCAGGACCGCGTCATCGTCAAGCGGCTCGAGGAGGAGGAGAAGACCAAGGGCGGCATCATCATCCCCGACACGGCCAAGGAGAAGCCGATCGAGGGCAAGGTGGTCGCCGTCGGCAACGGCAAGGTCCAGGAGGACGGCAAGGTCCGTCCGCTCGACGTCAAGAAGGGCGACACCATCCTCTTCTCGAAGTACGCCGGGACCGAGATCAAGATCGACGGCGTGGAGCACCTGATCATGCGCGAGGAGGACATCCTCGGCGTGGTCGAGGCGTAGCCCGTCCCGTCCCCCCACCCTTCCAGAAGAACGGAGTCACCGAAATGGCTGCCAAGGAAATCCTGTTCGACCAGCGCGCCCGGGAGGCGATCCTCAAGGGCGTCAACGTCCTCGCCGACGCCGTGAAGGCCACCCTCGGCCCCAAGGGCCGCAACGTGGTCATCGAGAAGTCGTTCGGCTCGCCCACGATCACCAAGGACGGCGTCACCGTCGCCAAGGAGATCGAGCTCGAGAACAAGTTCGAGAACATGGGCGCGCAGATGGTGAAGGAGGTCGCCTCCAAGACCTCCGACGTCGCCGGCGACGGCACCACCACCGCCACCGTGCTGGCCCAGGCCATCTACCGCGAGGGCGCCAAGCTCGTCGCGGCCGGCCACAACCCGATGGACATCAAGCGCGGCATCGACAAGGCCGTCGAGGTGATCACCGTCGAGCTTAAGAAGCTCTCCAAGCCGACCAAGGATCACAAGGAGATCGTTCAGGTCGGCATCATCTCCGCCAACGGCGACACCACCATCGGCAACATCATCGCCGAGGCGATGGAGAAGGTGGGCAAGGAGGGCGTCATCACGGTCGAGGAGGCCAAGGGCCTCGAGACCACCCTCGACGTGGTCGAGGGCATGCAGTTCGACCGCGGCTACCTGTCGCCGTACTTCGTGACCGACGCCGAGCGCATGGAGGCGGTCCTCGAGGACGCCTACATCCTCATCAACGAGAAGAAGATCACCAACATGAAGGACCTGCTCCCGCTGCTGGAGCAGATCGCCCGCGCCGGCAAGCCCCTCCTGATCGTCTCCGAGGAGACCGAGGGCGAGGCCCTGGCCACCCTGGTGGTCAACAAGCTGCGCGGCACGCTGCACGTCTGCGCCGTCAAGGCCCCCGGCTTCGGCGACCGCCGCAAGGCCATGCTGGAGGACATCGCCATCCTCACCGGCGGCAAGCTCATCGCCGAGGAGCTCGGCCTCAAGCTCGAGCAGGTGTCCCTGAAGGACCTCGGCCGCGCCAAGCGGATCACGGTCGAC
>DASTGK010000386.1:0-7338 GCA_035719085.1 Anaeromyxobacteraceae bacterium | reverse complement strand
CCCCGGCGCCGTGCGGCAGCGTGGTGACGGCCCGCGCCACGCGCGCCGGCCCGCCCCCGCCCGACGGCGCCACCTGCAGGTCGCAGGTGGCCGTGCCGGGCGGCAGGAAGCGCCCCTGCACCTCGACGCAGCCGTCGAGCCAGGCGAGCCACCGGCCGTCGGCCGAGGCGAGGAGCGCCCTCACCCGCCCCGGCGCCCGCATGGCGCCGAGCCCCGCCGGCGCCTCGCGCCCGCCCCCCGCGCTGCAGGCGGCGAGCAGCGCCGCCGCCAGCATCGTCCCCGTCAGGCGATCCATGGCTCGAGCTCCCTCCGGGCCCGCTCCACGTGGGCCAGCTTGCGCCCCTCCTTGCCGCCGCGGACGCGCCCGGGCAGCGGCGGGAAGAGGGCGAAGACGACGTTGGTCGGCTGGTACTCGGCGCCCGGCGGGTGGGCCTCGCCGGTCAGGTGGCGGTGGAGCGCCCCCATGGCGGTGGCGCCGGGCGGCGGCCGGAACGGGCGCCCCGCCAGCCGGTCGAGCACGGCGCGCGCCGCCAGGTGGCCGCAGGCGGCCGACTCGACGTACCCCTCGACGCCGGTCACCTGCCCGGCCAGGAAGAGGTGCGGCCGCTCGCGGAGCGAGAGGTCCGGCGCGAGCACGCGCGGCGCCTCGACGAAGGTGTTGCGGTGCACCTGGCCGAGCCGCACGAACTCGGCGCCGGCCAGGCCGGGCACCAGCTCGCGGAAGATGCGGCGCTGCTCCGGCCAGGTGAGCCGGGTCTGGAAGCCGACCATGTTCCAGGCGGTGCCGGCCACGTCCTCGCGCCGCAGCTGCACCACGGCGTGCGGCCGCCGGCCGGTGCGCGGGTCCTCGAGCCCCACCGGCTTCATCGGGCCGTAGGCGAGCACGTCCGGGCCGCGCGCCGCCATCACCTCGATCGGCAGGCAGCCCTCGAAGTAGCGCGGCTCCTCGAAGCCGTGCGGCGCCACCTTCTCCCCCTCGAGCAGCGCCGCCACGAAGGCCCGGTACTGCGCCTCGTCGAAGGGCAGGTTGAGGTAGTCGGCCCCCGCCCCCTTGTCGTAGCGCGACTTGGCGTAGGCCACCGACAGGTCGATCGAGTCGGCGGCGACGATGGGGGCGATGGCGTCGTAGAAGTGGAGCCGGCCGCCCGCGACCCGCTGCAGCTCGCCGGCCAGCGCGTCGGCGGTGAGCGGCCCGGTGGCGACGATGGCCGGCCCTGGCCCCTCCGGCAGCGCCGTCACCTCGGCGCAGCGCAGCCGGACGTTCGGGTGGGCGGCGAGCCGCTCGGTGACGAGCCGGCTGAACCGCTCCCGGTCGACGGCCAGGGCGTCGCCGGCCGGGACGCGCGTCGCGTCGGCCGCCTCGAGCACCAGGCTGCCGAGCCGGCGCAGCTCCTCGTGGAGCAGGCCGACGGCGTTGTGCGGGTTGTCGGAGCGGAGCGAGTTGGAGCAGACCAGCTCGCACAGGCCGTCGAGCACGTGCGCCGGCGAGCGGCGCTCCGGCTTCATCTCGACGAGCTCCACCTCCACGCCCTGGCGCGCCAGCCGCCACGCCGCCTCGCTCCCGGCGAGCCCTCCCCCGACGATGGTCACTCGCTGCGGCATCTCGTCCCGCCCGTGGCTGAAGCCCCGCCCGGGGCTCTCCCCCGGGCCGCCCGGGGTATACGCTCGGAGGGGAAAGGAGCGCAACGTGACCCCACGCGCGAAGGAAGAGGCCCGGGCCGAGCTGCGCCGCCGCAAGGCGGCCATCCTCCAGGCGACCCAGCGGGCCGACGCCGAGGTCGATGCGCTCCGGACCGCCGACCGCGGCCAGGAGCTGGAGGAGGTCTCGCAGACGGAGCAGGGGCTGGCCGACCTCGAGCGGCTCGGGGACGCCGAGCGGCTCGAGCTCGTGCGCATCGACGCGGCGCTGGAGCGGATCGAGAAGGGGACCTACGGGACCTGCGACGACTGCCGCCGGCCCATCGAGGCGCGCCGGCTGGCGGCGCTGCCCTGGGCGGTGCTCTGCTCGGAGTGCGCCGCGGCGCTGGAGCGGCGCAGCGCGGCGCGCTGAGAACGACGAACGCCGCCTCGCGGGGCGCGGGCGGCGTGGGCTGACCGGGCGGCTCGCGCCGGGCGCCTACTCGTTCTTCATCACCATGAACTTGTACTCGCCGAGCTCGGCCTGGCCCGCGGTGTAGAGCACCTCCATGAGCGTCCGGTAGGTGATCTTCTTGTCGGCGATGACGTTGATGCGGCCGGAGAACGGCGCGTTCTTGTTGTACTGGGCGATGTACTTCTGCTTGTCGACTTCCTTCTTGAGCGCGTCGTAGACGGCGCCGACGTAGAAGGCCTCGGCCTTCTGCCCGTCCTTGTACTTGGCCGGGATGAGGCCGTGATCCAGCGGCACCACCGCGCGGTCGTTCACCGCCAGCTCGTTGAGCGAGACGGTGACGCTGATGTTCTCCTGCGGGGCCAGCTGGGTCGACGAGACCGGGATGGTCAGGTCGCTGCCCATGTTCACGCTGAGCGTGGAGGCCTGGTAGCTCTTCAGGAGGAAGACCAGGAGGATCGTCATCATGTCCATCATGGCGACGATGTTCAGCTCCTTGATCTCGCCGGCCCGCTCGCGCGCCTTGCGGCGGGCGCGCCGGAACAGGCGGGTCTCGCGCTCCTTCTGCAGGTCCACCGAGGGGCCGCCGTGCTTGGGGTCGTGGGTCGGCATCGCTCACCCAATCACGGACAGCGAGACGTCGAAGAAGAGCTGCTTGCGCTCGCTCGTGCCGTCGGGGTTCTTCACCAGCTGCTCGCGGCAGGCGTCCATCGTCTGGATGAGGACGTCGTAGACGACCTCGCCGTCGGCGGACAGGATCACCTGGGTCTCGTTCGGGAAGCGGTCCTTGATGGTCCGCAGCTGCTTCGTCAGCTCGGCGTAGTCGTACTTGCCGTCGGGCCGGAGCGGCACCGTCGGCGGGCGCGACAGGTCGGAGGCGTTGGCGTCCGAGCCGAGCACGCCGCCGGCGCCGGCGATGTAGAAGCCCTGCTTGCCCACGGCGACCGTGAGGAGCAGCTTCGGCGCCTGCTCCTGCGCCGCCGCCGCCGCCCCCGCCTCGCCGCCGATCTTGGGCGCCGAGACGTTGAGGACGCCGAGCGTGATGAGCCCCGTCATGCTGAGGAGCATGAACATGACCAGGTTCACCACCACGTCGAGGTACGGGACGATGTTGAGCTCGCCCGTCTCCTCTTCCTCGCGGATGCGCCGCCGCATCAGGCCCTGCCTTCCGGTGCTGGAGGGAACGCGACGGGGCTAGGCGCCGGCCGACTCGAGGGAGCCGCCCTCGCCGTTGGCGCGCCGGCCGAGCAGGTTCTCGAGCCGCAGGGCGTTGTACTCGATCTCCTCGATCATGGCCTTGGCCTTCGAGGTGAGCATCAGGTGGGCCACGATGCAGACCACCGCGATGGTGAGGCCGAACGCGGTGTTGTTCATGGCCTCGGAGATGCCCTTCGAGAGCATCACCTGCTTCATCTCCGGGCTGGCGGCGCCGAGCGACTTGAAGGTGCCGATGAGGCCGGTGATGGTGCCGATGAGGCCGATGAGGGTCGCGACGTTGGCGAGCGACCAGAGCGGCTGGATGCGCTTGGAGACGAGCGGCGTGACCTCGAGCACCGACTCCTCGAGGGCGCGGGCCACCTCCTGCTCGCCGCGGTTGGCGCGGGTCAGGCCGGCGCGGATGACGCGCGAGAGCGCCGCGTTCGGGGCAGCCCCGCAGAGCTTCACGGCCCGGTCGACGTTGCCCGAGATGACCAGCTTCTGGACCTGCTCCATGAAGGGCGCGGCGTTCAGGTTGAGCTTGAACGCGAGGACGATGATGCGCTCCACGATGATCGCGATCGCGACCGCGCTCGTCGCCACGTTCACGAACATGAACGGGCCGCCCTCCTTGAAGAACTCGGCCAGCGTCTGGATCATCTCAGCCTCTCACGTCGGGTGGGGAAGGCGCGCACCATGTGCGGCCTTGATTGGCGAATAAACTGCGGAATTCCCTACCAGCAGCCCAGTCAGGGTGTCAAGCGGGCGCGGGCGGCGGGGCGGACGCGGCGCGCCGGTAGCCGCACGCACGGTCCGGGCAGGCGATGACCGGCCCGTCGCGCTTCGACACCCGCTCCACCAGCCAGGCCCCGCCGCAGTCCGGACAGGGGCCGGCGCGCGGCCGATCCCAGGAGACGAAGTCGCACCCCGGCCAGGTCGAGCAGCCGTAGAAGGTCTTCCCCTGCCTGGAGCGCTTCTCGGCCACCTGGCCGCCGCAGCCGAGCGGGCAGGCGACGCCGATGGTGACGTCGCGCCGCCCGTCGCACGCCGGGTAGCGCGAGCAGGAGAGGAAGCGGCCGAACCGGCCGCGCCGCAGGATCATCGGGGCGGCGCAGGCCGGGCAGCTCTCGCCCGGCTGCACCTCGTCGGCCCGCTCCGGGACGATGACCCCTCCCTCGCGCCGGAAGCCCATGGTGGTGCGGCAGGCCGGGTAGCCGGTGCAGGAGAGGAACTCGCCGTTGCGCCCCCAGCGGACGGCGAGCGGGCGGCCGCACGTGTCGCAGGCGATGCCGGCCTCGATCGGCCTGCGCCCCGCCTCGCGCGCCTCCGCCTCGGCGCGCGCCACCGCCTCCCGGAACGGCCCGTGGAACTCGGCCAGCACCAGCCGCCAGTCGGCCGTCCCCTCCTCCACCGCGTCGAGCTTCGCCTCGAGCGCCGCGGTGAAGGCGGCGTCGAGCTCGCGCGGGAAGCGCCGCGCCAGCTCCTCGGTGACGCGCCGGCCGAGCTCGGTCGGCCGCAGCGCCTTCTCGTGCCGCTCGACGTAGCCCTTCTCCTGCACCGTGTCGAGGATGGCGGCGAAGGTGGAGGGCCGGCCCAGCCCGCGCTCCTCGAGCTCGCGCACCAGCGACGCCTCGTCGAAGCGGGGCGGCGGCCGGGCGGGCCGCTCGAGGAGGCGCGCCTCGACGAGCCGCAGGGGCTGCCCCGGCTCGAGCGGCGGCAGCGGCGCTCCGGCCGGCCAGGCGGACGCGCCCCCAGGCGGCGGCTCCTCGCCGGCCGCCTGCTCCGGCGGCTTCTTCCCCCACGCCGCCAGCCAGCCGTCGAAGGCGAGGCTCGCCCCCTCGGCGCGGAAGGTGGCGTCGCCGGCGGCCAGCTCCACGGCCGCGCGGCGGTAGACGGCCGGCGCCATCTGGGAGGCGACGAACCGGCTCCAGACGAGCTCGTAGAGCCGCCCGAGGTCCCGCTCGTGCGCCGCCTCGAGGAGCGGCCGCACCCGCTCCGGCGGCCACTCCATCGAGGTCGGCCGGAGCGCCTCGTGCGCCCCCTGCACGCCGCGGCCGCGCGCGCTGAACTGGTTGGGGCTCGCCGGCAGGTGGTCGGCGCCGAAGACCCGCTCGACGTGGCGGCGCGCCGCCTCGACCGCGCCCGCGGCGAGCCGCACCGAGTCGGTGCGCAGGTAGGTGACGAGGCCGAGGAGGCCCTCCTCGCCGAGCTCCACCCCCTCGTAGAGCCGCTGCGCCAGCGCCATGGTCCGCCGCGGGGCGAAGCCGAGCCGCCGCGAGGCCTCCTGCTGCAGCGTGGCGGTGGTGAACGGGGGCGGCGCCGGCCGCGCCACGTCGGTCCGCTCGACCGACCTGACGGTGAAGGCCCGCCCCTCGACGGCGCGCCGGAGCGCCTCGGCCGCCGCCCGGCCGCCTGCCGGCGCGAGCCGGGCCAGGAGCGGGCGCCCCTCCTCGTCCACGAGCTCCGCCTCGACCGCGTGGGCGACGGAGGGCCGGAAGGCCTCGATGGCCCGCTCGCGCTCCACCACCAGCCGCACCGCCACCGACTGGACGCGGCCGGCCGAGAGGCCGCGGCGCACCGCGCGCCAGAGGATCGGGCTCACCTGGAAGCCGACCAGCCGGTCGAGGATGCGCCGCGCCTGCTGCGCCTCGAAGCGGTGGCGGTCGAGGTCGCGCGGCCGCTCCACGGCGGCGCGGACCGCCTCCGGCGTCAGCTCGTCGAGCAGCACCCGCCGGATCCGCGCGTCGCCGCCCGGCGCCCCCAGCTCCTCGGCCAGGTGCCAGGCGATCGCCTCCCCCTCGCGATCCGGGTCGGTGGCGATGAGCACCCGCTCGGCGGTGCGGGCGGCCCGTTTCAGCTCGGAGAGGACGCGCGCCTGCCCCTTCACCAGGTCGTAGCGCGGCTCGAAGCCGCGCTCGACGTCCACGCCCAGGATGGCGGCCGGCAGGTCCTTCAGGTGGCCCACCGTGGCCCGGACGTCGACGCCGCTCCCGAGCAGCCGCTTCAGCGTCTTCGCCTTGGCGGGCGACTCGACCACGAGGAGCGTCCCCGAGCGGGCCGGCCTGGCCCTCGGCGCGCGCGGCGCCGGCGGCGTCCCCTCGCCCGGCTCGACCTCGCTGTCGGCTCGCCGCGCCATCGCTCCCCCGGGGTCAGGCGCCGCGCCGCAGGAACGCCAGGCCCGGGCGCTGCTCGCACAGCCCGTCGAGCTCGAGCCGGAGCAGCCCGGCCAGCGCCGCGCCGGCCGCCACCCCGGCGGCGCGGGCCACCTCGTCCACGTGTCGCGGCGCGGCGGAGAGCGCGTCGAGGAGCGCGCGCGCCTTCGGGTCGAGCCCGGGGAGCGGCAGCTCCGGCTGCGCGCCCGGCGCGAGGCCGAGGAGCGCGAGCACGTCGTCGGCCGAGGTGCAGACCCGCGCCCCCGACCGGAGGAGCGCGTTCGGCCCCTCCGCCAGCTCCTGGTCCACGTCGCCCGGCACCGCCAGCACCGGCACGCCGTACGCCTGGGCGTGGGCCGCGGTGATGAGGGCGCCGCTCCGCGGGCCGGCGCGGACCACCACCACGGCGTCGGACATCCCGGCCACGATCCGGTTCCGGTCGGGGAAGGTCCAGGAGGCCGCCCGCGCCCCGTCCTCGTACTCGGAGAGGAGCGCGCCGCCCGCCTCCAGGATCCGCTCGAAGAGCTCGCGGTGCGAGGCCGGGTAGGCCACGTCGACGCCGCAGCCGAGCACCGCCACGGTGTGGCGTGCAGATCAAGTTGCAGGGCCAGGATGTGATCCACAGCTTCTTCGTCCCGGAATTCCGCATCAAGCAAGATGCCGTCCCGGGCATGCCGACCGCCGTCTGGATCAATCCGACGCATACCGGCGACTACGAGATCGCCTGCGCGGAGCTCTGCGGCCTCGGACACTACCGGATGAAGGGCTTCGTGCATATCGTCAGCCCCGACTCGCTCGCGCGCTGGCAGGCCTCGATGGCTCCGGCGCCGCCCGCACCGCCGACCCCTGCGCCCGCCGCTACAGCGGACACGACCAAGAAAGCATCCAAGTAACCAACAC
>DASTGK010000385.1:0-4208 GCA_035719085.1 Anaeromyxobacteraceae bacterium | reverse complement strand
GATGGCGGTGACGCCGTTGGCGGTGATCCCCAGCGCCCGGATGACGGCCAGCAGCGGGCCGGTCACCCAGTAGGCCCACCACCCCAACCAGGCGATGGGCCCGCGGTACTTGGCCACCCGCTCGGGGACGGGGGGCCGGACCACGGCGAACAGGGCCAGGGAGGCCGCGGCCCCCGCGACGTGGAGCAGGATCGCGAGGCGGGCGAGGCCCGTCATGGCGAGCGGCCTAGCCGACGGCCGGCTTCTTGGCGGCGGCGGCCGCCTCGGCGAACTCGCGGAGCTTTCGGTGCAGGTGGATCTGCTGCTGGAAGAGGTCGTGCACCGGGCCGCGGCCGGGCGCCGTCACCGGGCTCTTGAAGAAGAAGGAGAGCCACTCCTGCGGGCCCTTGCCGCCGGCGCGCTGGCCCAGGTCGGCGAGCAGCGCCAGGTCGATGACCAGCGGCGCGGCCAGGATCGAGTCGCGGCACTGGAAGTTGACCTTGATCGACATCGGGTAGCCGAGCCACCCGACGATGTCGATGGCGTCCCAGCCTTCCTTGTTGTCGCCGCGCGGCGGGTAGTAGTGGATCGTCACCTTGTGATCCACGTCGCCATAGAGCTCGGGGTGGTGGTCGGCGTCGAGGATCTGGTCGAGCACGCCGAGCTTCGAGACCTCCTTGGTCTTGAAGCTGGCCTCGTCGTCGAGCACCTCGCCGTCGCGGTTGCCGAGGATGTTGGTGGAGAACCAGCCGTCGAGCCCGAGCATGCGCGCGTGGAGCATGGGCGCGAGCGTCGTCTTCATCAGCGTCTGGCCGGTCTTGAAGTCCTTGCCGCCGGTGGAGACGCCCACCTGCTCGGCCAGCTCGCGCAGCGCCGGGGTGTCCTGCGACAGGTTCGGGGCGCCGTTGAGGAAGGGCAGGCCGGTCTTGAGCGCGGCGTAGGCGTAGACCATCGAGGGGGCGATGGTCGGGTCGTTCGCGTCGAGCGCCTTCTCGAAGGCGGCCAGCGTCTGGTGGGCCGGGCCGATCTCGGCGTAGACCTCGGTCGAGCCGGTCCAGACCATCACGCCGCGGGTGCACTTGTTCCGCTGCATGAAGGCGCGGATGTCGTCCTGCAGCGCCTCGGCCTTCTTGCGCAGCGAGCCCTGCTTGACGTTCGGGCCGTCGAGCCGGCGCACCCAGGCCTTGTCGAAGACGGCCGGCATCGGCTTCACCGCGCTGAGCTGCTCGCGGATCGGGTCGAGGTGGCGCCGCTCCAGCACGTTGGCGCGCAGCGCCGCCTGGTAGGCGTCGTCCGGGAAGGGATCCCAGCCGCCGAAGACCATGTCCTCGAAGGCGACGAGCGGCAGGATGTCGCGCAGGCGAGGCCCGGGCTCGCCGGCGTCGCCGATGAGGTGGCCGAGCTGCGTGAGGCAGCCCACCGGCTGCGCCAGCTTCTGCTTCACCGCCTCGACGCCGGCGATGGCGGTCGTCGAGACCGCGCCCATGCCAGGCATGAGGACCGCGAGCTTCTCGCCGGAGCGCAGGGGGTTGAGCACGGAAGCGACTTTCATGGAGACCTCAGGTTACGGGTCGGCAGAGCCGAGCCCCATCTAGACCCTCGTCGTGGAACCGTCAACGTGGGCTCGCTGAACCGTGTCAGGAGCGCGCTGGCGTGATGGTCGGGGCGGACGCACACGGCCCGCCGGGACGGACGTGCCGCGTTGTACCCCAACGGAGCCCGCTAAGAAAGTCTGACGTCGAGGCGACGGGTCCAGTAACGGTTCAGAATCTCAGCTGGCTCGTGAAGGTCGCGCCGTGGAGCACCGGGCGTCCCAGCGCCCGGTCCTCGTACGCCGTGCGCACCGCGTGGAGCTGCAGCCCCAGCGAGAGCCCCTTCACCAGCTGCCAGACGGCGTTCACCGCGGCGAGCTCGTTGCGCGCCACGGCCGGCGCGTCGAGCGGGGCGCGGCCGAAGCCGAGCCCGCCCACGATCCGGTCGATCCCCGCGAGCGCGCGCACCTCCCAGGCGCCGCCGAGCGCCACGGTGACCTGCCCCCAACCGCCCGCCGAGCGGAGCGCGCGGTGGCGACCGGTCACCGGGTCGACGCGCGGCCGCTGCCAGAGCGCTCCCTCGAAGAGGTGCACGTCCTCCCCCAGGTAGCCCTCCCCCGCAAGGCTGACCCTCGACCCCAGAGGCACGTAGAGCTCGACGCTCGCGGCGCGCGCCCGCACGCGCTCGGCGACCGGCGCGGCGACCCCGGCGCCCGCGGCCCAGGCCGCCTCGTCCGCGCCGCCCACCCGCTCCTCGCCGATCACCGCCGAGGCCGAGACGGTGAGCGGGTAGGGCTCGCCGTAGAGCGTGCCGGTCCGGGCCGGGTCGACGTAGGCGAGCCGCGCCGCCACGAAGGGGGCCGGCGTCGCCGAGCCGGGCGCGGCGTCGGCCGAGAGCTGCGACTTGTGCTTGCCGACGAAGCCCTCGACCAGCACCGGCCCGAGCGACTGCGAGACGGTGACGCCGACGAGCCCGGCCGAGAGGTCGCCGAACCCCTCGGGCAGCGTGAGCGTGCCGGCGGTGAGGCTGCTCACGATGCTCTGCCCCCAGCCGAGGAGCAGCCGGAAGCCCAGGTCCTCGCGCAAGAGCTCGGCGTAGGCGCTGTCGATCTCCGGCGTCAGGTCCTTCACGAAGGCGGTGGCGAGCGCCCCGCGCAGCTGCCAGCCGCTCTCCTGCCGCGGCGCCTGCATCGAGACGCCGATGAGGGCCGGCCGCGGCAGCACCACGAGCCCGGGGCTCCCCGGCCGCGCCCCGGGCTGCACGAAGGGCTCCTCGCGCTCGCCGGCGTCGACGTCGTCGACGAGGAACTCCAGCCGGAGGAAGCCGAAGGGGCGGACGCGCGCCTCCTCGCCCGGCGCCTCGAAGGTGGGCAGGCGCGAGGACGGGTCGGGCGCCTTCACCGCTTGGATGGGCAGCTCCTCCAGCGCCACCGCCACGCGCAGCCGCTCGCCCGCCTTGACCGTCACCACCCGGTCGGCGCGCCGGTACCCCTCCTTCGCGAGCGAGACGAGGTGCTCCCCCTCGGAGACGGCGGCGACGACGCCGTCGGGGCCGGCGCCGCAGGCGTGGCCGTCGATGGTGCAGGCCGCCCCGGCCACGTTGACGACGAGGGCGACGCTCCCCGTGTCGTCGAAGAGCGGGCCGAGGCCGGCGCGCCAGGGCGGCAGGGCCGCGGCGTCGGCCCGGGAGAGCGAGAAGGTGGCCTCGCCCGCGACGCGGCCGCGCGCCAGGTCGAGCCGGCGCACGCGGACGCGCAGGCCGGAGCCGTCGGGCCAGTACTCGCCGGCGATGGCGGTGGCGACGCCACGCGCCCTGAGCGGCGCCGCCACCTTGAGCTGGCAGGCGGCGTCGGCGCGGCAGTCGAAGAGCTCGACGAGGTAGGCGCGGCCGAGCGCGGCCCGCAGGTCGTCGTGGCGGAGCGGCGCGCCCGAGAGGAGCTCCACCACGCTCTCGAGCACGGCGCGGAGCTGCTGCGCCTCGGCGAGCTGGGCGATGGCGGTGGCGCCGCCGCGCTCCTCGGCCGGCCGGAGGCCGAGGACGGCCTGGCCGGCGGGCGGGGCGGCGCCGGCCACGGCGGGGAGGGCGCTCACGGCGAGCGCGAGGAGGGCGGCGGGGAGTCGGCGCATCGGGCGGGGTTCCTCGTCGTTCAGGGGGCGCGGGCGGCCGGCGCGAGCCGGACGTAGGGGGAGAGGGCGCGCTCGAGCCAGGGGGCGTCCTTCGCCTCGAGCGCCACCGTCACCTCGACGGCGCCGCTCTCCGGCGCGGCCACCTCGACGACGCGGCAGGGGGCCCGCTCGTCGCGCGCGTCGCCGGCGAGCTCGCACTCGGCGTCCGGCGCGGGCGGCTCGCCCGGGAGCCGGACGGCGAGGTGCCAGGCGGCGGCGTCGAGCAGCTGGGCCACGCGGTCGCCCTTCGAGACGCGGGCCCCGTCGGCCGCCACCTGGCGCAGCGTGCCGGCGGCCGGGGCGGCGAGCGGCAGCTCCTGGCCGCGCGAGCGGACGCGCTGCAGCTTCTCGCGCTCCTTCTCGAGGAACTCGCCGTAGATGGGGTCGCCCTTGGCGAGCCGCGCCAGCTCCGCGAGCCGCTTCGCGGCGGCCGGCGCGAGCGGCGCCGGGGCGCCCGGGACGCGCACGAGGCCGAGCCGGTCGCCCGCCTTCACCAGCCCGGCGAGGTCGCGGCGCCAGGCGACGATCCCA
>DASTGK010000384.1:0-4544 GCA_035719085.1 Anaeromyxobacteraceae bacterium | reverse complement strand
AGCGCCGGGACCTGGCCGGCCGGGGTCCACCCGGCGAGCGCGGCGCTCCAGACGAGCGTGGCCGGGGTGAGCCGGCCCTGGGCGGCGGCCGCCTGGAGGCCGGGGAGGTCGAACGGCCCCTGCGTCTGGCCGCCGACGGCGAGGTGCCAGGCGGCGGGCGGCGGGGGCGGCGGCGTCGCCTGCTGCGCCACGGCCTGGCCCACCTGCGCGCCCATCGCCATGCCGAGGCCGATGCCGGCCCCGGCGGCGCCCAGGCCGCCGGCCGGGTTCTGCGCCGACGCCAGGATGGCCTGGCCCATCTGGAACTGCTGGAACTTCTGCATGTCGCCGATGACGCCCATGCTGGTGCGGGTGTCGAGCGCCTTCTCCACCTCGGGCGGCAGCGAGACGTTGACGATGAGGCACTGCGGGATCTCGAGCCCGTACTCGTCGTCGATCTTCTCCTGCACCCGGCGGCGCAGCTGCTCCGAGAGGGCCGCCGTGTTGGCGGCCAGGTCGAGCGCGGCGATGTGCGACTCGCCGAGCAGCTGGGCGAAGGCGGTGACGATGAGCGAGCGCAGCAGCTCGCCCACCTGGTCGGCCTCGAAGGCCTGGTCGGTGCCGACGAGGCCGGTGAGGAGCGCCTTCGGGTCGGCCGCCCTGAGGGCGTAGGTGCCGAAGGCCCGCAGCCGCACGGGGCCGAAGTCGGCGTCGCGCAGCATCACCGGGTTGGGCGTGCCCCACTTCAGGTCGGTCACCTGGCGGGTCGAGACGAAGTAGACCTCGCACTTGAACGGGCTCTCGAAGCCGTACTTCCAGCCCTGCAGCGTCGAGAGGAGCGGCAGGTTGGCGGTGGTGAGCTGGTACATGCCCGGCTGGAAGACGTCGGCCAGCTTGCCGCGATCGACGAAGACCGCCACCTGGCCCGGGCGCACCACCAGCTGCGCGCCGTTCTTGATCTCGTTGGCGTAGCGCGGGAAGCGCCAGACGAGCGTCCGGTTGGTGTCGTCGATCCACTCGACGATGTCGATGAGCTCGTTGCGCAGCCTGTCGAGCAGCCCCATGGGGATCCCTCCGTGCGAGGGCGCGAGCCTGCCACGAAGCCGCCCGGCGGGGAACGGCCCGCGCGCGACGCCGCACGGCCGCGCCGGCCCGCGCTATGCTGCCGCCCTCACGCGGGAGGCTGCATGCGGCTCGGCGACGACGGCGATCGCAGCAACGTGGACGACGAGCGGGGCGCGTCGTCGTTCGGCGGCGCCGGGGTGCGGCTCGGCCTCGGCGGCACCATCGTGCTGCTCGTCCTCTCGGTCGTCTTCAAGCAGGACATGTTCGCGCTCCTCGGCGCGAGCCCGGGCGGCCCGGCGCCGGCCCAGGGCGGCGCACCCGCCCCGGATCCGCGCCGGCTCGCGGCGGAGAAGGAGCTGGAGCAGGTGGCGGTGGCCACCTTCAACGACACGCAGCGGACCTGGGCCGAGCGGCTCGCTGGCGGGCGCGCCACCTACCGGCCGGCGCGGCTCGTGCTCTTCTGGGACGAGACCCGCTCCGGCTGCGGCGCCGCGGGCGCGGAGATGGGCCCGTTCTACTGCCCGTCCGATGAGCGGGTCTACCTCGACCTCGGCTTCTACCGCGAGCTGGCGAGCCGCTTCGGCGCGCCCGGGCAGTTCGCGCAGGCCTACGTGGTGGCGCACGAGATGGGCCACCACCTGCAGAACCTGCTCGGCATCGAGCCGAAGGTGCGCGAGGCGCAGCGGCGCCGGCCCGAGCAGAAGAACGCCCTCTCGGTGCGGATGGAGCTGCAGGCCGACTGCTTCGCCGGCGTCTGGGGCGCCACCGCCCGCGCGCGCGGGCTGCTCGACCCCGGTGACCTCGAGGCCGGGCTGAACGCGGCGGCGGCCATCGGCGACGACCGGCTGCAGCAGCAGGCGACCGGCCGCGTCGCGCCCGAGAGCTTCACCCACGGCACCTCGGCGCAGCGGGTCGAGTGGTTCCGGCGTGGCTTCGAGTCGGGCGACGTGAAGGCCTGCGACACCTTCGCCGCGCGCCGCTGATCCGCCGCGCTGCGCTGACCCGCCTGGGGCGCTGCGCCAGCGGGAGGGGCGCGCGAGAGTGGCGTGACTGTCGGTTCCTGGAGGGGGTCCGCATGGCAGACGTCACCGTCGCACCGAGCAACCCGCGCCACCGCTTCAAGTTCTACCGCGTCGGCGGCCTCGACCAGGTCGCGCTCGAGACGGCGGACGACCTGCGCAACGTCGAGCACCTCGACCAGAAGCTCTGGGTGGCGCTCTCCTGCCCGGTGAAGGGGCTGGAGCTCGACCAGAAGACGCTCGAGCTGCTCGACCTCGACACGGACGGCCGCGTCCGCGCGCCCGAGGTGATCGCCGCCATCCGCTGGTGCGCCGTGCGGCTGAAGAACCTCGCCGACCTCATCCCCGGGCGCGCCGCGCTGCCGCTCGCGGCCATCACCGACGCCACGCCGGAGGGGCGGGCGCTGCTCGGCGCGGCGCGGCGCATCCTCGAGGCGGCCGGCAAGCCGGAGGCGGTCGAGATCGGCCCGGCGGACGTCGCCGACCTGACGGGCGTCTTCGCGAAGTCGGTCTTCAACGGCGACGGCGTGGTGCCGCCCGAGGCGGCGGAGGAGGCCGACGCCCGCCAGGCGGTCGTGGACGCCATCGCCTGCGCCGGCAGCGAGCCGGACCGCAGCGGCAAGCCGGGCATCGACCAGAAGCGGCTCGAGGCCTTCTTCGCCGAGCTGGCCGCCTTCGCCGAGTGGCAGGAGGCGGGCGAGGCGCCGGGGGTGATGGCGCTCGGCGCCGGCACCGGCGCGGCCCACGCCGCGGTCGAGGCGGTGCGGGCCAAGGTGGACGACTTCTTCACCCGCTGCCGGCTGGCCGCCATGGACCCGCGCGGCGCCACCCTGCTCAACCGGGCCGACGCCGACCTGACGGCCCTGGCCGCCAAGGACCTCTCGGCGGCCGGCGGCGAGGTGGCCGCCTGGCCCATCGCCCGCGTCGAGGCGGGGCGGGCGCTGCCGCTCGACGGCGGCGTCAACCCGGCCTGGGCCGGCCCGCTCGCCGCGCTGCGGAAGGACGCCGTGGCCGCGGCCTTCGACGCGCAGAAGGCGTCGCTCACGGCCGAGGAGTGGGCGGCGCTGCAGGCCCGCCTCGCCCCGTACGCCGCCTGGCTCGCCACCAAGAAGGGGGCCACCGTCGAGAAGCTCGGCATGCCTCGCGTGGCGGCGCTGCTCGGCGGCGGCGCCCGGGCGGCCGTCGAGGCGCTCATCGCGCGGGACAAGGCGGTGGCCGACGAGGCCGACGCCGTCGCCGAGGTGGCGCGGATGGTCCACTACCACCGCGACCTCTACGTGCTCCTCAAGAACTTCGTCAGCTTCGCCGACTTCTACGACGCCGGGCAGCCGGCCATCTTCCAGGCCGGCACGCTCTTCCTCGACGCGCGCAGCTGCGAGCTCTGCATCCGGGTGGACGACCCGGGCGCCCACGCGCCGCTCGCCAGCCTGTCGCGCCTCTACCTGGCCTACTGCGACCTGAAGCGCCCCTCCGGCGAGGCGATGAAGATCGCCGCCTGCTTCACGCAGGGTGACGCCGACTACCTGATGGTCGGGCGCAACGGCCTCTTCTACGACCGCAAGGGGCGCGACTGGGACGCCACCATCGTCCGCATCGTGGAGAACCCGATCTCGATCCGGCAGGCCTTCTTCTCTCCGTACAAGAAGCTGGTCCGGATGATCGAGGAGCAGGCGGCCAAGTTCGCCGCCGCCAAGGAGAAGGAGGCGGACGCGCGGCTGGCGAGCGCGGCCGCCACCACCGCCGGGGCGGCCACCGGCGCGCCGCCGCCCAAGGCGGCGCCGGTCGACGTCGGCAAGATGGTCGGCATCATCGCCGCCCTCGGCGTCGGCGCCGGCGCCCTCGGCACCCTCTTCGGCGGGCTGGTCTCCGGCTTCATCGGCCTGCAGCCGTGGTGGGCCAAGCTCGTGGCCGTGGCCGGCATCCTCGCCGTCATCTCCGGCCCGGCGGTGGCGATGGCCTGGCTCAAGCTGCGCCAGCGCACGCTCGGCCCGGTGCTCGACGCCAACGGCTGGGCCATCAACGGGCGCGTGGCCGTCAACTTCATGCTCGGCACCGCGCTCACCGACCGGGCGGCGCTGCCGGCCGGCGCCACCCGCTCGCTCGAGGACCCCTTCGTCGACAAGGCGGCCCGCGCCCGCCGGCGACTCTTCTGGCTCGCGGTGGTGGTCGTCGCGGCGGCGCTCGGGGCGGCGCGGTACTTCGGCAAGTGGCCGTTCGGGCCGTGGCCGTGGTAGCCACGGCGGCGTGACGGACCCCTACGCCTTCCCGAGCCCGCCCATCCCGCTGCCGATCCGGCTCGACGTCCACTACGGCGCGCCGATGAGGCCGCCGCCGCCGGAGGACGACGCGGCGCTCGCCGCCTTCGCCGACGAGGTGGCCGCGGCGACGCAGGCGCTGCTCGACCGGGCGGTGACCGAGCAGCGCGCCTCGTCGTCGCGCAGGTGATCCCCGGGGACGCCGGGGCTTTAGACCAACGAGACC
>DASTGK010000383.1:0-2441 GCA_035719085.1 Anaeromyxobacteraceae bacterium | reverse complement strand
TTCAGAATCCCGGCGGAGCCTTCGTCTCCTTTCTCTCTCCTTCTCAGATTCCCGCGTGCGTGCCCACGTCAACCACGACCTGCGCTGATCTTACGTTGACGCTCAACGGCAGCGGACCCCGGCCTCACCGCGCTCGCCCGCGTGGCGCTCGGCTGGTCGGCGCGCGACCCGGCCACCTTCAACCGCGCCGTGGCCGAGCTGCGCGGCGTCGGCTTCGTCAGCCGGCCGGAGGCGATCGCCCAGGCCGACCACGAGCTGCTCTTCAACCGGGCCCAGCCCTTCTACGCCGGCATGGTCATCTACGTGCTGGCGCTGCTCGTCCTCTTCGCCTCCTGGCTCTGGAAGCCGGACCTGCTCCAGCCGACCGCCTTCGGGCTGCTGGCCGCCGGCGCCGTGGTCCACACGCTGGGCCTGGTGTCGCGCATCATCCTGCAGGGGCGGCCGCCGGTGACCAACCTCTACAGCTCGGCCGTCTTCGTCGGCTGGGGCGCGGTGGTGCTCGGCCTCGTGCTCGAGCGGATCTACCGCAAGGGCTTCGGCACCGCGGTGGCGGCCGCCTCCGGCTTCGCCTCGCTCATCGTGGCCCACCACCTGACCGGCGACGGCGACACCATGGAGATGATGCGGGCGGTGCTCGACTCCAACTTCTGGCTCGCCACCCACGTCGTCACCATCACCATCGGCTACTCCGGCACCTTCCTGGCCGGCGCCATCGCCATCTTCTGGGCCTTCCGCAACCAGCTGGCGCGCACGCTCGACGCCGCCACCTCGAAGACGCTCGTCTCCATGGCCTACGGCGTCGTCTGCTTCGCCCTCTTCTTCAGCTTCATCGGCACGGTGCTCGGCGGCATCTGGGCCGACCAGTCCTGGGGCCGCTTCTGGGGCTGGGATCCGAAGGAGAACGGCGCGCTGCTCATCGTGCTCTGGAACGCCATCATCCTGCACGCCCGCTGGGGCGGCTACGCGCGCGACCGGGGCATCATGGCGATGGCCATCTTCGGCAACGTCATCACCGCCCTCAGCTGGTTCGGCGTGAACATGCTCGGCGTCGGCCTCCACTCCTACGGCTTCATGGACAAGGCCTTCTGGGCGCTGGCCGCCTTCTGCGGCTCGCAGCTCGCCCTCATGGCGCTGGCCCTCGCCCCGCGCCAGTTCTGGCGCGGCCGGGCGGCCGCTCCGGCGGGCGAGGCGAGCGCCGCCGGCAAGGCCTGATCGGGACGGGCAGGGGCTGATCGTCACCGCGCCACGGGACGCCGCGGCGGGGTTTCGCCACGCCCGGGTGAGATCGATCGTCGCGTCGCTGCGACTCGTTGCCGCGATGTTTGCGATCCGCCACGGCGATCCTGGAGAGTGATCTCCGGGCGCGCCGTCGGCGGGCGCCTTGGGGAGGTCCGCATGGCCGTCGTCGCCGAGTTTTTCGTCCAGCTCGAGGGTGACTTCGACCTCCGCGCCGCGGAGCGGGTGGCGGAGGCGCTCGCCTGCGTGCAGCCCGGCGGCGCGCTGCGCCTCGACCTCTCCCGCGTCGGCGAGTTCCACGCCGCCGGCCTGGCCGCGCTCGCCACGACGCTGCGCATGAGCGGACGGGCCGTCCGCGTGGTGGTCCGCGGCCTGCGCCAGCACCAGCGCCGCCTCCTCGGCTACCTCGGCGTCGACCTCGACGCGCTCGAGGGGGCGCCGGCGGTGGTGCCGGTGGGCGGGTAGGCCCGGTCCGGGCGCGCCGGGAGCCTGCTGGGCTGACCCTGTAACGAGCGCGCGGCGAGGCGGCGCTCCTGGAGCGCGGCCGCCTGGGGTCCGCGGGAGGCCCGCACTCCGGGACTCCCGCGCGCCAACGCGCGCCCAGGAGCAGCGGAGAAGCGGCAGCGAGGGAGGTGGCAGGCAGGCCAGCGCCGCAGCGCTGGGGCGGCGCCGGCGAGCGGCGGCCGTCGCAGGGGAGGCGGTACCGCCCGTTCGAGACGCCACAACCGGCGAGAGACTCTCGAGCGAGGCTGCAGAGGCCCGGGCGATTGGACGAGGCGATGACCCCGAGGCGCCCGCGCCGTTCACTCCAGCGCCGGGGAGAAGAGTCCGCTACCGCCAGGAGCAGTGATTTCACCCGTCCGGGGCTTCTCGCGGCGGAACCGGTCCATGAAGGCGCGTCCGAACGTGTGCTCTGCGTGAAGCCTGTTGTGCCGAGCGCAGGTCAGGCGGAGGTTCTCGAGCGTCGATGGGCCGCCCAGAGCCGCTTCCATGATGTGGTCCAGCTCGAGCCGCCACCGGCTGCCGCAGCGGTGGCCGTCGGGGCCGACCCAGGCGCAGCGACGTCCGTCGCGCTTCCAGACCTCCCGCCGCACCTCGGCGGTGATCCGGTCGCGGGGCTCGCTGGCCTGGGTGGGGGCGGGAGGGGAGGCCGTCGGAGACTGCTTCGCCCGCTTGCGGGTCGGCTCGACGGCGCCCCTGCGCTT